>CAJFPU010000053.1:12708-15624 GCA_904418825.1 uncultured Romboutsia sp.
AATGTATTAGGTGGTGTACTTGAAAACTCACCAGCAATAGAAGCAGGACTTAAAGCTAATGATAAAATAATAGAAATAAATGGAGTTGAAATTAAAACTTGGGAAGAAATAGTTACTAACTTACAAAAAGAAACTACAGAACCTATAAACATAAAAGTAGAAAGAGACAACACTACTAAAGAATTTTCTATAACACCACAAAAAAGTGAAGATGGAAGATATGTTATAGGTATAACACCAGTTTATGATAAAAGCATAATAAATGCTATACCTAAAGCATTTATAGCAACTTTTGATATGATAAAACAAATGTTAACATTTGTAGTTCAATTATTTACAGGAACTATACCAGGCGGATTTGAAAACTCAGTAGCAGGACCTGTTGGATTTATAGGAATAGTTTCAGATGCAGCTAAAATGGGTATTATTAACTTTATATATATAGGTGCAGTAATAAGTTTAAATTTAGGAATATTAAACTTACTTCCAATACCAGCACTTGATGGAGGAAGATTACTAATACTAGGTATAGAAGCTATAAGAGGAAAGAAAATGGACCCAAACAAAGAAGCCATGATACACACAGTAGGATTAATGGTCTTAATGGGCTTTATGCTGTTTGTAACGTATAAAGATATATTAAAATTATTTTAAATTTTAATATATTATAAAAACTTAAAGTGATAACATTAAAGACTAATATAGCAAAGGAAAATTATCCTTTGCTATATTAATAAAAATATTATTTTATGTATAAGGAAATTATAAAATTAAAAAATGACATTTTAAAATGCTTCGTACACGCAGTGGCTTAAGTAACGGATGTATCAGTAGTGGTAGCAAGGATATATGATTGGTGATATTAAAAGTTTTGATGAGTGTTACTTAAGAGAAATTAATTTTTAAGACTTAAAATAGAAGGTGAAAAAATGTATAAAAGAAGACAATCTAGAGAAGTTAGCGTTGGTAATGTTAAAATAGGAGGCAATAACCCTATAAGCATACAATCAATGACAAACACAGATACAAGAGATGCAGATGCAACAATAGCACAAATAAAAAGATTAGAAAGTGTTGGTTGTGATATAGTAAGAGTTGCAATACCTGATATGACTGCAGCTAAAAATATAGCAAAAATAAAATCAGAAATAAACATTCCTATAATTGCAGATATACACTTTGATTATAGACTAGCACTTGAAGTAATAGACCAAGGAGTAGATGGAGTTAGAATAAACCCAGGAAACATTGGTAGCATAGACAGAGTAAAAATGGTAGTTGAAAAGTGTAAAGAAAAGAACTTAAAAATAAGAATAGGAGTAAACGGTGGTTCACTTGAAAAAGAATTACTACAAAAATACGGTTCAGCAACAGCAGAAGCTTTAGTTGAAAGTGCAATGAATCACGTTAAAATATTAGAAGACTTAGATTTTAGAAATATAGTAATATCTTTAAAATCTTCTGATATATATAAAACTTTAGAAGCATATGAGCTTATATCTAAAAAAGTAGATTATCCACTTCATATAGGTATAACAGAATCAGGAAGTGTTAAAAAAGGAACTATAAAATCTTCAATAGGAGTAGGAGCATTACTTTTAAAAGGAATAGGAGATACTATAAGAATATCTCTTACAGGAGATCCTTGTGAAGAAGTTATAGTTGGTAAGGAAATACTTAGAAGCTTAGATTTATTAAATGACAAGATAAAAGTAGTGTCTTGCCCAACTTGTGGAAGATGTAATATAGACCTTATAAGTGTGGTTAATGAAGTTGAAGAAAAGATAAACAATATGGAAAAAGATATAACAGTTGCTATTATGGGATGTGCTGTTAATGGACCAGGGGAAGCAAGAGAAGCTGATATTGGTATAGCTGGAGGTAAAGGAGAAGGTCTTTTATTTAAAAAAGGGCAGATAGTTAGAAAAATAAATGGAGATAAGTTAGTTGAAGAATTATTAGAGGAAATAGATAAATATTAAGAATGAAGGTATATGATTTAAATCATATACCTTTTTTTATTGAACTTAAATAATTCAAGGGTATTTCAGTGCTTTATTAAAATGATTGAAATATAGAAATAGCAAAGTATAAAACATAAAAAATAATAGAAAAAAATGGAAAAAAAGGAGGTTTTGTCGAAGTTATATACAATTTTTTTGAATAATGTTATATTAACTTATGATATATAAAAAATGGTAATAAGTGGAATAGGGAGGTCAATATGGAAGAAACAATTGATTTAAGAGAGTATTTTGCAATTATTAAAAAAAGATTTTGGATAATTGGACTTATATCAGTAATTGCAATGGTTATAAGTGGAGTAATAAGTTTTTTTGTATTAAGTCCAGTATATGAAGCAAAATCAACTTTAATAGTAAATACTGAAAAAAATGAAGATACGCAAATGATTACAGGAGATCAATTTAATGTTACTCAAAAACTTGCAGTAACTTATGGTGAGATAATAAAATCAAGAACAGTTTTAGAAGATGTAATAAAAAATTTAAAACTAGATTATGAATATGAAAATCTGACGGATAATGTAACTGTATCACCAGTAAAAGATACTCAAATTATAAGCATAAGTGTTCAAGATACAAATCCTAAAAAAGCAAGAGACATAGCAAATGAAATACCAAAAGTATTTGAAAAAGAAGTAAAAAGAATAACTAAAGCAAACGATATTCAAGTAATAGATAAAGCAATATTACCACAAAATCCTATAAAGCCAAATAAGATGATGAATGTATTAATAGCAGCAGTTCTTGGAATGATGATAGGACTTTTCGTAGTGTTTTTAATAGAATACTTAGATAACCTGTTGTGCTAGTTAAAATCCAATTTCCAAATAAAGTAAATTGTTTTATTCAAAAAAATACCCTATAGAGATTAGTATTTGTAAATTTTAACCAA
>CAJFPU010000054.1:0-12501 GCA_904418825.1 uncultured Romboutsia sp.
TAAGTGTAGATTGTAAGTATTTTGATATAGATAATAATGAATTAAGAGTTGAATAACTGGTGCATATCACCAGTTATTTTTAATAAAAAAGCTTTAATTTATTTTTTCAGATGATTTTAAACTCTTTAATATTAAGCAGATATCATCTAACTCATCACTTGATAAATCATCAAAGTTATCAAGTTTGTTTTTTATATCTTCTAAAACAGTATATCTATAACTATTTTTAATTTTCTTTTCAGCTAAAAAATATGTTGCAATAGTACCACTTAGCATACCAACAAAGCCAAGCCCTGTAATCATAAGTAATACAGCTATTATTCTTCCTAAATTAGTAGTAGGGTATATATCTCCATATCCTACAGATGTAGTTGTAACAAAGCTCCACCAAATTGAATCGCCTATATCAATATTTTCCAAATATGACATAGCAATAGCTCCAAGAAATATTAAAATGATAGTTGTTATAAGTACGTATCCAAAATGATTTGTTTTAAAAAATAGTTTACTGTCATCTTTAAATCTAGCAAATAATACTGAAATCTTTACTAATCTTCCTAACTTCAAAAGCCTATTTAATTTTAAGATTCTTAAAGATTTGAATATAGCATTAAATGGAATAAGCGAAATTAAATCTATTTTATTATTTTTTATAAAATCTCTTTTATTTTTACTTAGTGATAGCCTTGTAACATAATCTATTACAAATACTACATAAATTAAATCATCTATTTTGATTAGTGTATGTAATACATTTTCTGGTATTAGAATATTAAAAAATTGTATACTGACAATAAAAATACTTACTAATGCTAATACAGCTGTTACAACTTCATATATTATCACTTTTTTATCTTTCATAATCCACTCCTATTAAAAATATATATTATTAAAATACTACATTTTTTTACAAAAGTCTAATTTTTACCTAAAGCTATGTTTTAAATGAGTGTTGAAAATGATATAATATAATAAGCTTCACAATTGTTATAAAGTGATAAGCAAATACTATTATTTTATATGTTCATGAAAACATTTGTTATTGAGGATAGTTATTATCAAATATAAAATATAATTGATAATAATAAAAAGGGGATATAAATAAATTTTTAAATATTAGAAACGAGTAAAATTAACTAATATCAATTGGGCGTATGAAATAATTAATAAAATTAAGACTAATTATAATGACTGTAGAGGTATAAGATGGGGTATAATACATAAAACAGTATAGTTATAAAAAATATATATTCACTAAAACTTATATTATCTAGTACTATGTATGATACTATATAAAAATATATAAATGGAGGAAAATCTTATGGCACTTTCATACTTACTAATATTATTTATTATTATAGGAGCGATAAGTGGAATAGGAATTATTTCGCTTTACAATATAAAGAATGATAAGTTTAAAAATAGAATTTTTTACTTTTTAGCTATATGGTCAATAGTTATTTCATTTATTAACGTTACAAGTTTACCAAGTAATTATTTAATAGAGCAAATTATTGCTTGCTCATTTGGAATATTAGCTATACTGGCAGTTATTATTAATATCATAAAACCAGAAAAAACATCAATATCGTATTTATTGGTAACAGCATCTATTTTATGTAGCTTAGTAGATTTATATTTATTTTAATAAAGATAAAAATAAATCATATCTATTACTAGTTAAGTGAAAATATATTGGTTAAAGACACAGTTTGTGTCTTTTTTTTATTGTATTTTTGAAATTAAAAAGTGATAAAAATACTTTAAATGAAAGATGAAAATTAAATTAGTGATATAATATAATAAGCGAACAATTGTTATATAATGCGAAGATGATAATTTATAAATAAGGAGGAAAGAATAAATTGGGAATTATATTTGAGTATATTTTACTTTTTATTTCAATTATAGCTACTATAATTGCTATAGCTTTACAAAGTACATATGCAATAAAAGGTATTCTATTAATTGTATTTGCAAGTTCTTGTATTTTAAGGCATAAATCAGAAGATAGAAGTCTAGCTGTAAATCTAGCATTCTGGATATCTAGTATAATCATAGTATTTTCTTTTGTTTTAGAACAATTTCTTAAGTAGATAGTAATACTGGCAATTGTTATATATTACGAAATAAACGTTTAGTAAATTAAGGGGGACTTATATTGATTTATAATTTAATAAATGCTATATATTTTAGTTTTATTTTCTATGTTTTTTATAATGTTTTTGATAGAGTAGAAATAAAAAAGTACATTAAAAAATCAACCCAGGATGGTACATATAGTGAGTCATATAAAATAATGTATAGCAAATATTTAAAATCTAACCGTATTTTAATGGCCATTATGATGGGCTGTTTTCGTTTTGCAGATGATTATACTAATACAATATTTTCTATGGCTATAGGTGTTGTGGTAATATTATGCTTAAAACCTATTTTTGAAAAATATTATCCAAAACCTAAAGAGAATTTGTAAAAATATTCATATTTTACTATGCGTAATTTTAATATTATGAGAAGTAAAAAGGGGGTATTATAATGAAAAAACTATGGAAAATATTAATTTTAGGGTTATCAGGAATAGTTACTACAATAGGACTCATTGGGTATAATAGTGTAGAAAAATTAGAGAATAATTACGAAAGAGAGAACTTACAGAATATAGCAACAAATAATTGGATTATATACGAAGATTTAGGTGAAAATTATATTTTATTAAATACTAATACAAATGAAAAATTAACAGAAGTATATGATGAAGGCAACGAAAGATTCCTTTCAGCACAAGAAGCAGTAGATGCTCTTAACAATAAAACTAATCCTTAATTAGATTATAAATATAGTCAATGGATTGAATGAATAATATTAATATAATCCGAATTTAAAGTATAAAAATGGGGAGGAGAAGATGGAAGAACAAAATCAAATAATAGAGCAACTTCAGTACATAAATAATTCTATTAGTAATTTAGATGCTAGTATAAATAATAGTATTATAAATAGCAGAAATAATTTTGGGTTTATTTTAATTTTAATTGTGTTAATTAGTATAAATTCAAATATAAAAAAGTTAACACAAGCGATTAAAGAGAGTAAAAAGTAAAATAAATTTATTAAATACAAGGCTCTGTTAGACAATTGTGTGATTACTTATAGAGATATGATTTGAAATACTATGAATTAATGATAAAATCTAAGAAAGTTAACAATTGTTATATATTACGAAATAATTTATATAAAAATAGCTAGATAATGGAAATTCCAATATATCTAGCTATTTTTATTAGAAATATAACATGATTATTTAGTATATCATAATATCTTAAGAAACTTTTTATAAATTTATAAATATTATATAGTACTGAGTAAAACACCTTTAGTATTACAGATTTAGATTGGAGAGATCATTTTGATTAGAGATAATAATTGTAAAAGCTGTAGACGTTGCCAAGGATGTAACTGTAACTGCTGTAAAAGTTGTTGTAGTTGCCCTCCTGGACCTCCAGGTCCAGAAGGTCCACAAGGAGAAACAGGCGCAACAGGTCCAACAGGCCCGCAAGGTGTTCAAGGAGCAACCGGCCCAACGGGTCCAGAAGGCCCAACAGGACCCCAAGGTATTCAAGGTGTAACAGGAGCAACAGGCGCAACAGGACCTCAAGGTATTCAAGGAGCAACGGGTCCAGAGGGTCCAATAGGTCCCCAAGGTGTAACAGGTCCAACGGGTCCAGAAGGCCCAATAGGACCCCAAGGTGTAACAGGCCCAACAGGACCCCAAGGTATTCAAGGCGTAACAGGTCCAGAAGGACCCCAAGGTATTCAAGGGGCAACCGGTCCAGAAGGTCCAATAGGTCCACAAGGTGAAACAGGAGCAACGGGTCCAGAGGGTCCAATAGGTCCCCAAGGTGTTCAAGGAGCAACAGGAGCAACAGGTCCAGAGGGTCCAATAGGTCCCCAAGGTGTTCAAGGAGCAACCGGCCCAACAGGTCCAACGGGTCCAGAAGGTCCACAAGGTGTAACAGGAGCAACAGGAGCAACAGGGGCAACCGGGTCAACGGGTCCAGAGGGTCCAATAGGTCCGCAAGGCGTAACAGGCCCAACAGGCCCAACAGGCCCACAAGGTCCTCCTGGTTCTTTTATAAATGCATACGCACAATATCTAACTTTTAACCGTGTATCAAATGGATCTCTTATTGAATTTATTCCAAATTATAATGTTGGAGATTTAACTTCATTATCTTCTGATGGTAATACTATAACACTTGCTGCTGGATATACCTATCAAGTTTGCTATGTTTTAGAAGCAATTAATCCATCAGATTTTATATTTCAAATTGAATCTATCATAGATGGTAGTATAGATATTTTTTCTCAAACTTCATCTAGCAATATAGCTATTGATGGGATTGCAATAGGTTCGACTTCTTCTTGTTTTTTAGTTGTTGCAAATAATGATACTAATATATCTTTAATGTTTTCTACAAGCTCTACAACTACACTTGAAGTAACAGGTAGTATTAATATTTATCCTATAGCTTCATTAACTTAATAGTTACTAAATTTCAGTTTGTATAGTCATTTTAATGAACAATATTAATCTATTACGAACTAATGTATAAAAAATAGCTAGATTATTAACATATCTAGCTATTTTTTACGTTTAAAGAAATTATATTACTTCAACACTTGTGGATAAACTTGAAAATATAGTTATATAAATGTATTGGATTTTAGCGTAAAAAATATTTTAAGAAACGGATAAAGTCGTTGGCAACATGAAGTGAAGCGCCCACGCAGTGGCTTAAGGGAAGCGAATTTTTTATTAAAATGAAATTATACAGTACATCTTACTTTAAAATATGGACTTGAAAAATCATAATAAAAATCTCCTTGACTCTACCATAGGGGTACACTTTATACTAATTATAGAATTTTATTATGTTAATATCAAAGGAGGAAACAATGGATCAAGAACTTTTTGGAATAACTCCACCAAAAAAATTATTTGTAAAGCTTGCAATTCCAAGTTTAATTAGTATGCTATTTTCATCTATTTATATGATATGTGATGGAATATTTGTTGGAAAAATAATAGGAAGTAAAGGTTTAGCAGCTATAAATCTTGTTTTTCCAATTATAATGATAGTATTTGCAGTTTCAGATATGATAGCATCAGGAGCATCTGTAAAAATAGGAATTAAATTAGGTGAAAAAAATGAAAAAGAAGCAAGTAATATCTTTACAATAGCTGTTTTATTATCATTAATTATAAATATTATTTTTATGATAATAAGTTTAATTTTTTCAAAAGATATTATATTTATTCTAATTAAAGATAAAGAACTTGCTACTTTATCATATAAATTTGCTTATGTATTTATCTTAGCATTACCTTTTATAGCACCATTTTTTGCATTAGACAATTATTTAAGATTATGTGGTAAGGCAAATATGAGTATGTGGATAAATATAGCTGTATCAATACTTAATGTTATATTAGATGCTATTTTAATTGGATATTTTAAATTAGGAATAGAATATGCTGCACTTTGTAGTGCTTTAAGTATGTTTATAGGAACTTTAATTTTTTTATATCCTTTTATTATGAAAAAAGTTACATTAAGATTTACAAAACCTAAAGTAAATATAAAAGAAATTTTATACATTATATATAATGGAAGTTCTGAATTTTTTAGTAATATATCAAACTCCATTATGTCAATTATAACTAATGGATTTCTTCTTTATTATGGTGGCCCAGTAGGTGTAGCTGCATATTCAATTGTTATGTATATAGATGCATTAATATCTCCAGTGTTATTTGGTATGATAGGCTCAATACAACCAGTTATTAGCTACAATTATGGTGCTAAAGACTACAAACGTATAACTGAGTTTTTCAAAATAACATGTATAGTTGGATTTATTATTTCAATTGTAACTATGATTATAATATTTATATTCCCTGATTTCTTAGTTGGGTTATTTTCTTCAAAATCAGATGTTGATATTATACAAATGGGGAAAATAGCATTATTATTAAGTGCTCCATCATATTTATTTAATTGGTTTACTATGACTGTAGGTAGCTTTTTAACTGGACTTGAAAAAGCTACTGAATCTATAGTAGTAATGTTATTAGAATCAGTTATAGTTCCTTTAATACTTATTGTAGCTTTAACTAAGACTATAGGAGTTTATGGAATATTTTTAGTACCAAGTATAGGTGGATTTATTTCTATAGCTATAGCATTTATACTTTGGAGAAGATGTGTTAAAGAAGAATTTCTAAAATAATTTTTTTAATTAAATTATTATTTTTGTCAAGAGTTTCACTCTCTGAATTATTTGATAGTGAAAGGACATTAGTAAGGTCAATCAACATTATTCCTTTTCATAGTATAATGGAGTATATGTCTGGTAGAACTGCCAGTTTAAAAGAATTTGCTTTTAGCAATGTGGTTGGTAATATTCTTATTCTTGTTCCTCTTGGTATATCATAAAACTATAGTTAAAAGTTAATAAGATAACTATTACCAAAGCTTATAAAAACTACTTATATAAATAATAAACAAGGAGATAAAAATGGAATTTAGAAAATCAGTAAAATCAGACATACCTAAAATAATGAATATCATTAAACAAGCACAAGCTTATTTTAAAAATCAAAATATTGATCAATGGCAAAATGGATACCCTAATGAGAAAGTAATAAATAATGATATAGAAAATGAAGAAAGCTATGTAATGATAAAAGATAATGAAATAATTGCAACAACAGTAATTTCATTTAACAAAGAATCAGTTTATGAAAATATAATTGATGGAAAATGGCTAACAAATGGAGAATATGGTGTAATTCATAGAATAGCTGTAGACAATACATATAAAGGTTTAGGTCTTTCTCATAAAATAATAAAATATACAGAAAAGACTTGCTTAGAAAAAGGAGTTTGTAGTATAAGGGTAGATACTCATGAAGATAATATCCCTATGCAAAGTTTACTTAAGAAAAATGGATTTAAATATTGTGGAATTATTTATTTAGAAGATGGCGGCAAAAGAGTAGCCTTTGAGAAGAATTTATAGTTTACTATACTTTTATAGCATAATTTATAATGCCATATATATAAATAAATAAAAAAAATTAAATATATAATATTACTTAATCACCTAAAGTGTATTACAGTTAGAATATATGATATATATAATAATAAAAGTTTAGGATATATCTAAACTTTTATTATTTTTGCTCTACAGAATATCTAAGAACAGTTTTTAATTTTGATGATTCAGTTTTTCTAAAATCTGAAAGATAAATCTCTTTATGTGCTAAAGTTTTAATATGTAGATTATTTTCACTACAAAAACTTTTCATAATAGAAAAGGTTCTTGGCTCATCATCATACGGTCCTACATGAAGCATTTGAACAGAAAGACCTTCCTTGATAGATTCAAACTCAACTTTCTCTAGTAATGGATGGTATTTTTTCTTTTTTACTATTTCCATAGCCATATTAACAATTTCTTCATTTACAAAGTTAGGTTGCCTAATCATTAGTTTATAAATAAGTTCATCTTTGTTTAAAGTTTGTTCTAGTCTACATTTTTCTGATAAATCCCATATTCATTCTAATGGATATACTGTATATTCAAAATATCCTTCTGGAGTTATACCATTTTTGGGCATCATTCTAATTGCATATGATAATGAATATAATACTTGGATACATTCTTTAAAGGCTTCTGAGTTTGGGTTCCCTTTTCCTTTTAATGTAAAATATTTAAATTCTGGTATTTCCACTAATTGTGGTTTTTCTTTTGGTATATAATATTCTTTTTCTTTTTTTCTCCATTCATACTTCGTAATTATCCCTCCGTTGCTATTAGCATTGATGTTTTAGTAATATATTTATTAGGATTATTTTTAAAATAAAATCTAGACATTATATATATTAACACAAAATACAACAATAAATTTTAAAACTTTTTATAAGAAAATACAGTCTAATAAGAAAATGTAGAAGTAGTAAATAAAACTAAAGTAGTTGGAATTGATTATAGCAAAGAGAAAAAATAAATGTCTCATAAAACAAAGTAAAATTATTTCAAAAAGTATGATTACAATAATATCAAAGAGTAGCCATGTAAATAAGTAAAATATATTTTGATAGGTTTAATAATTTTATGGGTGTCGTGTTTTACGACACTTTATTTTGGTATAATCTAAAGATATATTATTTATTATAAAATATATCTAAATACAATAATAAAGTAATTTATATAAATATTTATTATAAAACTTAACTACATAATTAATATATAATTTCAAAAAATATATAAAAACACAATAAAAGAGGTAAATATGAAAAAAACATTAAACGACTATAAAGAATTAATTAAAAAATTACCTATAAAAAATAAATACACAAAAGAAGAACTATTAACGAAAGACTTTTTAATAGACAAAGATAATAATATAGAAATATACTATGCACCACATAATGAGTATTTTAATAAAGATGCTAAAATCTTTATAATAGGAATAACACCAGGATTTCAACAAATGAATACAGCCATATCTACAGCAAGAAAAGAACTAGAACATACTGACAACATAGAAGCTATTCAATATAAATGTAAAGTTTTAGCAAGGTTTAGTGGAAGTCTAAGAAAAAATATTATCAGCATGTTAGACGATTTAAAATTAAATGAAATTATGAATATAAAAAGTACAAGTGAATTATTTGAAGAAAAAGATTATCTATTACATACAGTATCTCTTATTCCATATCCTGTATTTGTTAAAAAAGAAAATTATACAGGTCATACACCAAAGCTTATTAAAAATGATTTTTTAATGAAGTATGTGTATGAAAATTTTATAAATGAATTTAAAAGATTAGAAAATCCTGAAAATGTGCTTTTAATACCACTTGGTAAAGCTGTAGAGGAAATATTACTTAAATTACAAGAAGATAAAATCATAAGTAAAAATCAAATTCTATTAGGGTTTCCACATCCATCAGGAGCAAATGTAAACAGAGTAAAGCAGTTTAAGGAAAATAAAGATTATATGGAAAAGTTTATAAAAGAAAAATTAAGCTAGAAGAAAGATTTATAAATCTATCTTAATATCTCTATGGATATAATTGATGAATTTGTAAAAGATTTTTATAAATTTGATTTATCAAATGTTGATATTACATATGTGAGTAAATTTAAAACTAGATTAATAAAAAAATGTTAGCAATAATGCTAACATTTTTTATATAAAGGGACACGTGTCCTTTTAAAAAATAAAAAAAATGATAAAATTATAAAAAAGACAAAACTACTTCCTAGGAGAAATAAAATGAACAATAGTTTACTTTACAAGCAGTTAGAAAATGAACAAGCCAAAGCTTTTATAGAAAAAATACCTGAAAATATAAAAGATAGATGCAAACTAAAAAAAATAGAAAAAGGTAAACTACTAGTACTAAAAGGAAACAACATAGAAAACATATACATACATTTCCAGGGAAAAATGCAAGTCAAAAACGAATTTGAAAATGGATTTGTATACAGTTTTGCAAATATTAAACCAATAGCATACATTGGAGCTATGGAAATAATGGCAAACAAAAAAACGTATTCATCTACATTACAAACTACTACAGAATGTATAATACTTAAAATGCCAAAATCAGACTTTAAAAATTGGATCAATATAGATCAAAAATTTACTTTAGAAGTATTACATTTTGTATCAAAGAGCATGTATGAACAATCTTTAAAAACTGGAGAAGTGTTAGCATATCCTGCAATATGTATATTAACCAATTATCTTATAAATGTTTTTGAAAATGAAGACAAAGATGTAGTTTTCTTAGAAAAAACTAGAGAAGAAATTGGCTCAATACTAGGATTTTCAGTAAGAACAATTAATAGAAATTTAAAAGAATTAAAAGATGAAAATTTGATAACTGTAAATAGAAAAGGTATATCAATAACAAAAGAACAATTTGATAAACTAATAAACAAATTAGAATCAATTAAATAAAATACATAAATATGGGGGACAAATTTATGGAACAAGTATTAAATATTATAAAAAATGAAACACTAACTTATAACCAACAAATACTACAATTAGCAGGACAAGCTGAAAGTACTTTAAATGTATTAAATATAGATGAAGAAACACAAAGTCTTTTAGATAAAGAAATAATATGTACAATGTTTGAAGGTAATGCACCTTATAGACCAAGATACATTATACCAAACTATGAAGTATTAATGGAAAAAGGATGTAAATTCTTAGACCTTGAGCCACCAACTGATATATGGGAAGCTACAAATAGCTTATTAATATTATACAAGCACGTACCATCAATAACATCTTATCCAGTTTACCTAGGAAATATAGATACATTATTAGAACCATTTGTAAAAGATGAAGAAGAAGCTTACAAAGCTATAAAATTATACTTAAAACACATAGATAGAGCACTTACTGACTCATTTGTTCATGCAAATATAGGACCAATAGATACAAAAGCTGGTAGATTAATACTTAAAGCTATGAAAGATTTACAATGTGCAGTTCCTAACTTAACTGTAAAATACGATAAAGATTTAACTTCAAAAGAATTTGCTAAATTATGTGCACAAACAGCTTTAGTTACAGCTAAGCCAAGTTTTGCTAACCACAAAATGGATGTTATAGATTTTGGTACAGAAAATTATGCATTAGCAAGTTGTTATAATGGATTTATAATAGGTGGGGGAGGATATACCCTAGTAAGACTTGTTTTAAGTAGATTAGCTCAAAATAGTGAATCAGTTGAAGATTTCTTAGAAAATAAATTGCCATTTGCAGCTAAAAAAATGCTTACTTATATAGATGAAAGAATAAAATTCTTAGTAGAAGAAGCAGCATTTTTCAAGTCAAACTTCCTTGTTAAAGAAGGATTTATAAAACAAGAATTGTTCACAGGAATGTTTGGAATAGTTGGTCTTGCTGAAGCAGTAAACCATTTATTAAATGCAACTAATAAAGAAGATAGATTTGGTCATTCAAAAGAAGCTAATGACTTAGGAATAAAAATAATAGAAACACTTAACAATATAGTAACTTCATATAAATCAAAATATGTGGATTGCTTTAATAAAAGTCACGTATTACATGCTCAAGTTGGTATAGATACAGATACACAAATATCTCCAGGATGTAGAATACCAGTAGGTGAAGAGCCAGAATTATTTGAACATATACTACAATCAGCTCCATATCATAAATATTTCTTTAATGGAATAGGAGATATATTCGTATTTGAAGAAACATATAAAAATAACTTAGAAGCAATAATAAATGTTATAGATGGAGCATTTGATAGTGGAATAAGATATACTTCTGTATATAGTGATAGCTGTGATGTAGTACGTGTTACAGGATACTTAGTTAAAAAATCAGAAGTAGCACAGTTAGAAAGTGGAAATGCAGTTAAAAACAATGCAACAATATTTGGAATGAATGCTAAAAATGGAGCAAAAGCTTTCGATAGAAGGTTAAGAAAATAATTATGGCATTAGTTAATAAGATAATTCCATTTTCTTGTATTGATGGTCCTGGAAATAGAACGGCAATATTTTTCCAAGGATGTAATTTAAAATGTAGCTATTGTCATAATCCAGAAACTATAAATAAATGTATAAACTGTGGCAAGTGTGTATCAACTTGCCCAGTTAAGGCTTTAAGCATAAAAGATAAAAAGATAATATGGAATGATAAAAAATGTGTAGAATGTGATAATTGTATTAAAGCTTGTAATCATCTATCAACCCCAAAAACAAAAGATTATTCAGTAGATGAGTTATTTGAAGAAATAAAGAAAATAAGACCATTTATTCAAGGAATAACAGTTAGTGGAGGGGAGTGCACTCTTAATGCAGATTTTTTAGTAGAATTATTTACTAAAGTTAAAAAAGAACTTAATCTAACATGTTTTGTAGATACTAATGGAACAATAGATTTAAGTAAAAGAGAAGATTTAGTAAATATAGCTGATAAATTTATGCTAGATGTAAAATGTTTTGATAATGAAGAACATATAAAAATTACAGGACTAGATAATTTAACTGTTTTAAAGAACTTAAAATACTTATTAGAAAAAGATAAACTTTATGAAGTAAGAACTGTAGTTGCTCCTAATTTAAATAATGAATATACTATAAAAGAAGTAACAAAAATTATAGATAATAAGTGTAAGTATAAACTTAATGCTTATAGAAAGTATGGCGTTAGAGAAGAAGGTTTAAAACTACATGGAGAAGTTGGTCCTAGTGAAGAAGAAATGAAAATTTATTTAGAATATACAAAACAAAATAATATATAAAAAGTAAAAGGTATTAATTTATATAATTAAAATTAGTACCTTTTACTTTTTATATAATTATTATTAATAGTACTTATTAAAATAGTAAATTACCCAGTAGGAAAAAAGAAATATTAAATTAAAT
>CAJFPU010000054.1:12568-24348 GCA_904418825.1 uncultured Romboutsia sp.
TAAAAAATATTTAATTTAAAACAAATAACTTGCATAAAATTTTATAAAAGATAAAAATAAACAATTAACATATAATGAAAAGGGGAATATTAAATATGGAAATTATGGAAAAAATTAAAAAGCTATTTAAAAAAGCTTTTAATATTATACAAAAACATGGATTTAAAGACTACGGAGAAAAAATGTTTAACATAGTTGTATATTGTTTAGTAACTCTTAGTGTATTTTTAGGAGTTAAAGATGTAGTCTTTCCATACTTAAATAAAGCCAACAAACTATATATAGAAGGAAAAGATAAATCTAAAAAATCAGATAATGAAATAGATAAAAATCAAGAAATATATCCATCAACAGATAAATTTGAAAAAATACTTTCAAAATCAAAACTTATAACATGGAAAGAAGCAAGTAACATTATTAAAAATAACGAAGGCTTTTATTTACACGATGTTGAAAGTAAAGGAATTTATATAAATATGAAAAAATTATCACAACAAAATACGTATAAAGTAGCACCACATGGAAAATATGAATTTAAAATATTAAACTCAATACTTAATGATAAAAAAGTAATTGAAAGAAGGGGTGCAATAATAGAATACAACAAATCTTACTACATAGCATCATATGAAGTAAATAAACAAAATGGTGATATAAATATATACTTTATAGACAGTAAAAAAGAAGATAATACTGTTTACGGATTACATCAAAATGAAATATATAAAGTATTAAAAGAAAAAGATGAGTTAACAAGAAAAATAAGTATATAAAGGGGGATATAAATGTATAATAGATGCACATTAGCTGAATTTAGGGGAGTATGGATAGCAAGTGTATATAATATTGACTGGCCAAAAACTTTAGATAATCCACAAGCTCAAAAACAAGAATTTATAGAAATATTAGATAAACTAAAATCATTAAATATAAATGCTATATTTGTTCAAATAAGACCATCATCAGATGCATTATACAAATCATGTATAAATCCATGGTCAAAATATCTTACAGGAAAACAAGGCAAATACCCAGGATATGACCCACTACAATTTATGATAGAAGAAACTCATAAAAGAAATATTCAATTTCACGCTTGGATAAATCCATATAGAATAACAACACAAGAAACAGATTTAAAAAACCTATCACCAAATAATCCTGCACGAATAAATCCAAATTGGATATTAGAATTTGAAAATTCATTATTTTATAATCCTGAAAATTCAGAAGTTATAGAGTATATTGCAACAACAGTTTATGAAATAATAAAAAAATATAATGTAGATGGAATACATTTTGATGATTATTTTTATCCATACAACTACCCATTACCAGAAGGTGAGGATAAAGATGGAGAAGTTGCAAATAATAGAAGAGAAGCAGTAAATAATCTTATAAGATTTGTTTATAATGTTATAAAATCTACAAAACCATCAGTCCAATTTGGAGTTAGTCCATTTGGAGTTTGGAAAAATAAAAGTAGTGATCCATTAGGTTCAGATTCAAATAATTTAGAAAGCTACTATGATATTTATATGGATACCTTAACATGGATAAAAGAAGAGATTGTAGATTATATAGCCCCACAAATTTATTGGAGTACAGATAATAAAAATAGTAATTATGAAGATATGGTAAGTTGGTGGAATAATGCAGTTGAAAATAGCAATGTAAGACTTTATATAGGTCAAAATATATCTAATCCAGATATAGCAAATGAAATTGCAAAAGAGATAAAAATAAATAGAGAATATAACAATGTAAGTGGAAATATACTATTTAGTGCTAGTAACATAATGAATAATACAGATAATGTAGTTGAGCAACTAAAGACAGTATATAATTGTAAAGCTATTTTACCAACTAAATTTGAACGTCAATAAAAGTATTCATATTAAATAAACATATAAATTATTGTATAGACTTTACTATAGGGCACAAATAACACAGTCACCATAAGACTTTAAAACAGAAGTTGAGAAAAATTGTGATACTAAGGTAGTAATAGTTGACTTTAACCAAAGTATAGAGATTTACATAATAAAAATAAGGTAAATTATATTTAATATGATTTACCTTATTTTTAATTATGTAAATTAAATATTTCATAAATAATAAAGTATATTAATATATAATATATAGATTTTAATTTTATAATATAAAAAATATATAAACTATTTATTTTATTTATTATATTATGATATGATGAATAAAAGGAGAGTGGAAAATTTGAAGTTACATAAACCTGGAATGAGGAATATAAAAACAGGTATAGGTGTTATGATATGTGTTTTAGTTGGATACTTACATATAATTGATAACACATTATTTGCAGCAGTAGCTTGTATTGTATGTATGCAAACAACTGTAAAAGGTTCTTTAACAGTTGGTTTAAATAGATTAAAGGGAACATTTATTGGAGGATTAATAGGCTTTATCTTTGTAATTATATACTCTTCAAATCCAATATTATCATGCTTAGGTATAATTACAACTATATATATTTGTAATATATTAAATATAAATAACTCTATAACCATTGCCTGTGTGGTATATTGTTCAATATATTTAGGTATAGGAACAAATAATCCTTTAGAATATTCTATTCATAGAATAATAGATACATCAATAGGAGTTGTAATTGGGGTAGGTGTAAATTACTTTATTTATAGACCTAATTATTTAAATAGTATATATAGTGAAATTCGAGAAATAGAAAATACATCAATAAAGCTATTAAAAAGCGAAATAGAAAAAGGAACACATGTTGACATATCATCTTTAAAAGATGAAATTACAAAATTAGAAGGTTTATATAAAAACTTTTTAGATGAGTTAGAATATAGTAACGATGAAGTAGATAATAAATCAATAAAAGGAAGTATAAATAAATGTAAACAAATATATTTACATCTTCAAGTATTAGAACATATGAAAGATAAGTGTTATTTAAATAAAGAAAACTATATTAAATCTAAGAATTTATATGATAAGTTAGATAAAAATATAGAAATTAAAGAAGATGTAAGTCCAGTTTATAATTACCATATAAGTATGATAATAGAGCGTATAAATGAAATTCATGATATAGATTTAGATGATAATGCATAAATTAAAACTTTATAAAAAATATTATTACATCTTAACATTTTAAATTATCTAAAATTTTAATAAAAGCATATAAATATATAAAAAAATATCCAAGAATTCAAATTTTGAACTCTTGGATATTTATATATTATAAAATTATGAATAAATAAGTTAGTGGTACAAATACAACTAAACCTAATATGTTATAAAAAGTAAAAGACTTCATATAATTATCATTTCCAAACTCACTAGTATAAATCTTATAAGAAATAACACTAGCAAGAGAAGCTATCAATGTACCCATACCACCAATATTCACACCTAAAAGTAGTTCTTTAAAGTGATTAGTAAATCCAGATAAAAGCATAGTAGCAGGAACATTACTAATAAATTGGCTAGAAAGTACTGAAGATAAAAATGTAGATTCAGGACTACCTAAAATACCTTCCATAAAATTTTTTACAACATTCATAGTTGAAATATTTCCAACAAATATGAAAAATCCTATAAAAGTAACTAATAAAGAATAATCAACTTGTGAAAATAACTTTTTATTTAAAAGTAAAACCATTATAATAGTTATTAAAAACGTAACTTTATAATCAATAATATGAAAAACTGATAATAATATTATTAAAAATAAAGCACTAAATAAATAAACATCTCTTTTATTATCAATTTTAACATCCTCTAAATCTAAACTTAAATTCATCTTTTTATCCTTAAGAACAAGTAAAACTAAAAATAATACAGCTAAAATAACTATAGGTAAAGTTATCTTAAAAAAGTCTATCGGACTTAAATTATAAAAAGAATATATAAATAAGTTTTGAGGATTACCCATAGGAGTAAAACTACTACCAAGATTAGCTGCTAATGTTTGAAATACTACTATTTTCAAAACATTAATATTAGCTTTTTTAGAAATAACAATACTAAGAGGAACAAATGTAATAAGAGCAACATCATTAGTAACTATCATTGAAGATATAAATGTTAAAAAAACTAATGATAGTGATATAGATGTATAAGTATTACATTTTTTTAAAAGTCCTATGGCTATACTATCTAAAACTTTTAAGTCCTTAAAAGCAGCAACAACTACCATAAGATTAAACAATAATATAAGTACCTTAAAGTCAATATATGACACTTTAGGAATAGAAATAATAGAACTAAGTATAGCAAGGGTAAGTGCTATAACTAAAACACATTCTTTTTTTACAAACTCAATAAATGAGTTTGTACATTTTATTTCTTTTGTTTTTAAAAATTGGCTCATCTTTCTCTCCATATAATAAATTTTATTATCAAAATTTTACACTATTATACATTATATATCAAATAAATTTATAATCATAATTAAAAACTAATACTAAATTATAACTACAAAATAAATTAAGTATACAAAAAACATAATAAAAATATATTGATTTTAGGCATAACGGTTGTTAAAATAAAAACATAACAAAGATGTTATAAAAATACATTCTAGGGGGATAAAATATGTCTTACAAATTTTATATGCCTCAATTAAGTTTAATGGGGCAAGGATGTTTAAATGAAATGGGAGAAGAAATACATAACAGAGGATTTAAAAAGGCTCTTATAGTAACAGATAAAGTATTATGTGAAATAAAATTAGTTGATAAACTAACAAAAGTTCTTGAAGATATTAATGTAGAATATGCTATATATAATGAAACAAAACCAAACCCAACAGTACAAAATGTTGAAGAAGGATTAAAGTTATTAAAAGAATCACAATGTGATTTTGTAATATCATTTGGTGGAGGTTCTCCTCATGACTGTGCAAAAGGTATAGCACTTCTTGCAACTAATGGAGGAGATATAAAAGATTACGAAGGAGTTAACAAATCTAAGTTACCTCAATTACCATTAATATGTATAAATACTACAGCTGGAACAGCTAGTGAAATGACTATATTCTGTATAATAACAGATGAAGAAAGACATGTAAAAATGGCTTTAGTTGACAAGCACATGACTCCAATATGTGCTGTAAATGATCCAGAATTAATGACAGCTATGCCAAAAGGATTAACTGCAGCAACAGGAATGGATGCATTAACTCATGCAGTAGAAGCTTATGTTTCAACATCAGCTACTCCTGTAACTGATGCTTGTGCAATGAAAGCAATACAATTAATAGCACAAAACTTAAAAAATGCAGTAGATAATGGAAATGATATGGATGCACGTTCTAATATGGCTTATGCTGAATATTTAGCAGGTATGGCTTTTAATAATGCATCTTTAGGATATGTTCATGCTATAGCTCATCAATTAGGTGGATTCTATGATTTACCACATGGAGTATGTAATGCAATATTACTTCCAAGAGTGCAAGCATTTAACGCTAAATGTGAAAAAACTGCTGCTAGATTAAAAGAAGTTGCTGGATTTATGGGTGTAAATGCTGAAAATATGACTGATGAAGAAGGAGCTAAAGCTGCAATAGATGCTATAACAAAATTATCAGAATCTATAAATATACCATCTGGACTTGCTGGTTTAGGTGTAAAGGAAGAAGATTTTGATACTTTAGCAACTAATGCCTTAAAGGATGCTTGTTCGTTAACTAATCCAATACAAGGTACTCATGATGATGTAAAAGAGATACTTAAAGCATCTATGTAATAATAGATTTAAGAATTTAATATATATATAAATACCCGTATTAATTTTTAATACGGGTATTTGTTTTGTTTAAAAATCTATTATTTCTAAATAATTTGTAAAATTATTTAGAAATAAGTAACGAAAAATAAAATTTGTAAATAAATTATAGAAGAGGTGATAAATATGAATAGATTTAAATTATTCGATACTTTATTTGCAAGTGTAAGAAAGTTTATATCAATATTATTAACAATAGTTTTTTGCTTTTTATGTTTTATGGGAAAAATAAGTACAGAGCAGTTTATACCAATTTTTAGTATGGTTTTAGGTTATTATTTTGGTAAATCTACAGCACTAGATAATCCAGGTAATCTAACAAATAAAAAATATGCAATTATAGTTGTAAAAAAATATATTACCCAAGAAGCTTGATATCCAAAAGAAGTATCAGCTATAACACCTGATAAAAATGGCCCAACTGAAGTTCCTATAGTAAAAAACATATTTACAAAACCAAAAATAACAGAATAATTTTCATTACTAAATAATCTAGTAACTCCATAAGCTGGCCAAATTGAAGACATACACATAGTAAGACCGTAAAATATAGTAAATAAATATGCAAAAATTGGATTACCTGCAAGTATTAAAAAAATGATACTAATACAACTAATAGTTCCTATAAAATATAAAACTATTTTAGTTTTAAACTTATCAAATAAAATACCACCTATAATATTTGCAATTAAACCTGAAACAGCAAGAGTAGAACCTATATTTGCACTAAAAGAAATCGAATATCCTAAAACAGATAAATAAGGTTGTACATGTTGCTTAATTCCAGCAAAGCTTATACCCATAAGTAAAAGACCTATTGAAAAAGTCCAAAATGAAGGAGTTTTAGATATATCCTTAAAAGACTTATCTTTTGATTTATTATTTTTATTATTAGAATCTTTTAACTTATAAACTACATCATCTGGTCTTTTTGCTATGAATAAGCTTATAGGAAGTGAAACTATAATAACAATAGCTCCTAAAAATAAATAAGCAAGTCTATAATTATATACTTCTAAAAATCTAGATACTATTTGCATCCAAAAAAAAGTCCCTGTACCTATTCCAGCAAAAACTATTCCCATTATAGAACCTTTTTTTTCTGGTTCAAACCAGTCTGATATCATTGTTGATATTGGTATAGTTGTAAGACCACACATTCCTATTGAAACTATTATACCTATTAAGTAAAAAGATAATATATTGTTTGCAAACCCATATAACATATATCCACCACCAGCAAGAATTGATGATATAGACATTATTATTTTTATATTTACTTTATTTAAAAGAGTTCCTACTAATGGTGAACATATAGCTACTGTTATTGCTGTTATTGTAAATAATAAAGAAAATTCTCCAATACTAAAGTTTCTTTCATTTATTACTGGTGCTGTAAGTATAGTATTTACACTATTTACTATACTAAATGCTACAGCCATAAGTATAAAACTAGATACGGCTATTATATATTTATAATTATTTTTACTTTTATCCATAGTTTATCTCCTTTATTTAAAAACTTACAAGTATATGATTATAATTCCAAATATAGAAAAAATAATACAGGTACTATTAAAAAAAATTAGATAACTTAATTAAAAATAAATAGGCTAAATCAATGCTATAATAATATTAGATTAGATATTATTATATATAGGGGGGAATAAGCATGAAACTACAAGAAATAAAAGAGAGAATGCATAGTAAAAAGCTTTATTATTGTAATGATGAATCTTTAATAGCTGAGCAGCTAAAATGTTTAGAGTTATTATATGACTTTAATGCAACACGTCCATTAGAACAAGATAAAAGGCAAGAATTATTGAAAAATATGTTTGCTAAAATAGGGGAAAATTGTTACATAGAACCGCCACTTAATGTAAATTGGGGAGGTAAAAATGTTCATTTTGGTAATTCAGTTTATGCAAATTTTAATCTTACATTAGTTGATGATTGTGAGATATTTGTTGGAAATAATGTTATGTTTTCTCCAAATGTTACGGTTATAACGGCAACACATCCAATACATCCAGAATTAAGAAGTAAACAAGCACAGTATAATATGCCTGTTAATATAGGAAATAATGTATGGATTGGTGCAGGTGCTATTATACTTCCTGGAGTTAGTATTGGAGATAATTCAGTAATTGGTGCTGGAAGTGTTGTAACTAAAGATATTCCAGCTAATGTTGTAGCTGTAGGAAATCCGTGTAAAGTTTTAAGAGAAATTGATGAAAATGATATTAAATATTATAATAAAAATATGGAAATAGATATATATTAATTATTAATATATATTTTAATTAAAACACCTATCCTTGAAATAATATGGTAAGGTGTTTTAATACTTAATAATTAACTATATGAATATAAATTTAGATACTTAATATGGTTAATCACTTATCTTTTAATATGCTTTCATAAACATATTTTGTCTTAGCCCAATCCATAAATCGGTATTCAAATTTCCAAATTATATCAGTTAAAACTCTAAATCCGCTTTTGCTAATACCTTCTTTATAAAATATTTCAATTGAGCTAATTTTTTTTGCTAACTCTTTATGAATTATAATTTTATATCCATCAGATTCAAAAACTTGATCTTTATCACATGGCTTATCCAAAACCACATCAAATACAGGGCCTAGTCAAGCACTTATTCTACGAATATAAACTCTAAAGCTTTTATCATTTGATTTATAATTTTCAATCATATTATTGATTTCTTCTTTTGCACTTTCATGGATATTAAAAATCATTATCTCACATCCTTTAATATAATATATATTTATTTTTACCTACAAATTTTGTATAATACATTAAAATATATTATATAGATATTATTAATTCTTAAATTACTTATCTTGTAGTTTAATATCTTATTTGTAATAAACTTTAATTTATTTTAAAATTAATTCTAAGACATAAAATGAAAATGTATATTTATTAGATAATAAAGAAATTAAAATACTTTATTATAATATTTTAATATATAAATATTAAATAAATTATAAAATAAATAAAAAATATTCTTTTAAATTATTACATTGATAAAAAAATACAAAATTTGATAAAATAAAAGCTAAGTAGGGTATTAATTATATGAATATATATAATTTGGAGGATGTTATGTTAGAAGCTATAAAGATAAGAAGGTCTATAAGAACTTATATAAATAAAGATGTGGAAGAGGAAAAAATAGAAGAAATTTTAAGAGCAGCAATGCAAGCACCATCATCTAAAGGTGCATGCCCATGGGAATTTATAGTTGTAGATGATAATGAGATTTTAGAAAAACTATCAAGATGTCAACATAGAGCAAAGCATATAAAAGATGCAAATATTTGTATAGTAGTATTAGGAAATAAAGATAGATTTATAAAACCTGGTAAATGGATGCAAGACTTAGGGGCAAGTACTCAAAATCTAATGTTAGAAGCAACTAATCAAGGTTTAGCATCTTGTTGGGTAGGGGTATTTCCAAAGAATAAAGTTGTTAATAAAGTAAGAGAAGTTTTAAATTTACCTGAAAAATTAGTTCCATATGCAATAGTACCTATAGGATATAGTGAAGAAGAAAATGTATTTATAGATAAATTTGATAAATCTAAGATACATAGAAATTTATATAAAAAGTAAAGGTGTATATATGAATAATATAGAAATATTTAAGGATATAAAAGACAGTAGTAAAATAGAACTTAAAAAAATCCTTAAAGAAAGGCAAGTTTTTAGAAAAGAAATATTATTTAATGAAAAAGATATAGTTGATAAAGTATATTTTTTAAAAAGTGGCAAAATATCAGTTTTTAAAATGAATGAAAATGGAGAACGAAAAGTGATATTTATACTTAAAAATGGTGAAATGATAAATGAAATAAGTTTTGATAAAACAAAAGCTACTACAGTTGATTGTGAAGTATTTGACGATTCGACTATACTTGAATGTAGAGTAAAAGATTTTATTAAAGTTATGGAAGATGATTTTACTTTAACTAAGAATGTATTAATTCATACACAAAACATAAATAGAAGATTATATAGGCAGCTTAAAAATTCAATATCAATAAGAATAGATAAAAAGCTAGCAGCAAAGCTTTATAGAATTGGAAAAGAGTTTGGTGTATGTATGGGAGAGTGGACATTATTAAATGTTAATCTAACAATTACTTATATAGCGGATATGCTAGGGTGTAAAAGAGAGACTTTATCAAGAGCTATGAAAATACTTCAAGATAAAAACTTAGTAAAAATAGATGGTAAAAAAATATATATAAAAAGAGATGAACTTTCAAGTTATTTTAAATCAACTTAAAAATAAAAAAGTACCTATAATATACTTAGCCTCAATTGTTAGAGTAAATCTAACAATTGGGGTGTTTTTTATTTTTATAGATTATCAAATTAAGTGTAATATTTAAAAATAAATTGAAAATAAACTATAAATTTATATTCATACAACAATAACAATAATCATAAAACTACTATATATGAAAAAATATACATTTATAAATCATAAACATATTATCATACATTAAAATTTAAGTATAATAAATTTCTAGTATATGATAATTTTGAGTAAAATCTAAAAATGATTAAAAAGTCTTTTCATGAGAATAAATATAAAGAATTATACTTTGTGTGACAATTTATCTTATAAAAAGATAAAAAATTAACATACTGTGATATTTATCACAGACTAAAAAGTTAAATAAATGTTAATATTTATTTAACAAAGTCTAGGAGGGAGATTATATGAAGATTAAGTTAGATAAATCAAGCTTTAACCAAGGTTTAAAAAGGTTAAAGTCAGAATATAAAATATTAGCACCTAAAACTACGCCTTTTAAAGGAACGTTTTCTGATACAGATATAACAAAATATGAAGAAATAAGTACTATAGAAGAAATAGAATTTAATAAAAAATCAAATTTCTCCGCAAAAGAAACAATTCTTCCAATAACTCAAGTGTTATTTTACTTTACTGAAAAAGAATACAAAACAAGTGATATAGATGATAAAAAGCTTTTAGTATTTTTAAGAGCATGTGATTTAAATGGAATAAAAAGAATAGATGAAATATACCTTAGAAATGGAATTGAAAAAGATTATTTCTATGAAAGATTAAGAGAAAAAGTTAAGTTTGTACTTATAGGATGTAAGGAAAGCTTTAGAAATTGCTTTTGCGTAAGTATGGGTTCAAATAAAAGTGATAACTATTCAATGGCAATAAACTTAAGAGATGATGAAATATACTTAGATATAAAAGATAGTTCTTTAGATATATTTGAAGGAGAAGCTTGTGATTTTGAAGTTGATTATGTTAAAGAAAATATAATCAATTTAGAAGTTCCTAAAAATATTAATCCAGTAGAACTTTCAAAACATCCTATGTGGGATGAATATGATTCTAGATGTATAGCATGTGGAAAATGTAACTTTGTATGTCCAACATGCACATGTTTTACTATGCAAGATATATATTATAAAGAAAATGAAAATGTTGGAGAGAGAAGAAGAGTATGGGCATCATGTCAAGTTGATGGATATACAGATATGGCAGGAGGACATTCTTTTAGAAAGAAGCAAGGAGAAAGAATGAGATATAAGGTTATGCACAAAATACATGACTTTAATAAAAGATTTGGATATCAAATGTGTGTTGGATGTGGAAGATGTGATGATGCATGTCCTCAATATATATCACTTTCAGAATGTATAGAAAAAGTAGCAGATGTAGTATCAGTAACAGAGGAGGTAAAATAAATGAATCAATATATACCAGTTGCAGCTAAAATAACAGACATAGTTAAACATACAGATATAGAATGGACATTTAGAGTAAACTGTAATACTACAGGTGTTTTACCAGGTAAGTTTTATGAAATATCAATACCTAAGTTTGGAGAAAGTCCAATATCAGTTTCAGGATATGGTGATGATTACATAGATTTTACAATAAGAAATGTAGGTAAGGTAACTAG
>CAJFPU010000055.1 GCA_904418825.1 uncultured Romboutsia sp.
CCAGTTTACTGGACAAGAACGAATTCCTAAAACATTTTCAATATCTTCAAGTAACTCAAATGGATCTCTTCCTTGACGGTCCATTTTATTTATAAATGTAAATATTGGTATTCCTCTCATTTTACAAACGTGGAATAATTTCTTTGTTTGGTCCTCAACCCCTTTAGCAGAGTCAATAACCATTACAGCACTATCAGCTGCCATAAGTGTTCTATATGTGTCTTCACTGAAATCTTGATGCCCTGGAGTATCAAGAATGTTTATACAAAAGTTATTATATTCAAATTGAAGGACACTTGATGCAACAGATATACCTCTTTGTTTTTCAATTTCCATCCAGTCAGATACTGCATGTTTTTGAGATCTTCTAGATTTAACTGAACCTGCTTCACGAATAGCTCCACCATATAATAGGAATTTCTCAGTTAATGTAGTTTTTCCGGCATCTGGATGTGATATTATTGCAAAGGTTCTTCTTCTTTTAACCTCATCAGATAAGCTTAAATTTTGTTCTATCATTTTTTATCATCCTTTGTTTTAGTTTTATGATTATTTTTATGTAAAAAGCTATAATCCTATTGATATTATAACTTTATTTAAAAACTGTCAATATTAAAAGGAAAGATACTTTTTAATGGAAGTTTTAATGCTACTAAGCAATATAGATTTAGAGTAAAATATAATAAGGATAGGGAAGGTATATTACATTTGTTTGCTAGAGAATATAGATAATAAAAGGAAAATCTTAACGAAAGGGGTAAATTAAAAATGATAAAAGCAGATTTACATATACACACAGATATATCAGATGGGTCTTTAAGCACAGAAGAAGTTATAAAAAAAGCAAAAGAAAAGGGGCTTACTCATATAGCAATAACAAATCACGACACAGTAAAAGGATTAAAAGAAGCTGTAGAACTAGGAAAGAAATACAATATTGTAGTTATTCCAGGCGTTGAAATATCAGCATATGATTATAAAAGAAATAGAAAAGTACACTTACTAGGTTATGGAATTGATTTAGACGGAAAACATATAACTAATTTATGTGAAAGATTACTTAAAGACAGAAATGAGATGACTTTAAAACAAGTACAAATAATAAAATCTTTAGGATATGATATAACTGAAGAAGAAGTAAAAGTTTATGCAAAAAATAGCGCTGTATCTTATAAGCAACATATTATGCAAGTTCTGATTGATAAAGGATATATCAAAGAAATTTATGCACCATTATATAAAGAGTTGTTTAAAAATAATGGGCCTTGTGAAATGGAAATAAAGTATATAGATGTATTTGAGGCAATAGATGCAATAATAAAAGATAATGGACTTCCTGTAATTGCTCATCCTGGACAGATGAATTCTTATGAACTTGTAAAAGAGTTAGTAGATAAAGGATTATTTGGGATTGAAAAGTATCATGTATCACATAGTTTAGAGGATTATGAGAGGGTAGATGAGCTTTCGAAATTGTATAATTTGATAGTAACTGGTGGAAGTGATTTCCATGGAAGTTATGCAAAGAATAGAAGTCTGGGGGATTTTATTACTCCTAGTGAAAGTATAGAGTTTATGGATAGAATTTTAAATAGTAAAAAGTAATAAATATACTTTAAATTATAAAATTTTTTATGATTGAACATCCTTATCTTTAAAAATTTAAAATATATTTCATTTATTATGTATAAAGATGTAAAATAGTAAATGTGAAATTTTAATCAATTAATTATAAAATGTGAGTTACACATTTTAAATATAAATTTAAGAGATAAAAAGGTTAGGGAGAGAAATTTATGATACTAAAAAAATTATTAGTAGTAGCACTTAGTGCAGTTTTATGCATCTTAGAAGTGGGATGTAGTAGTAAAAATACTAGTAGTGGAGAGAAAAAAGATGAAATCGTATATGCTAGTACAAAAGATATAAGAGATATAAACCCACATCTTTATTCAGGTGAGATGGCAGCTCAAAATATGGTATTTGAGTCACTTGTAAAAAATACTAACAATGGTGTAAAACCATGGCTTGCACAAAGCTGGGATATATCTGAAGATGGAAAAGAATATACATTCCATTTAAGACAAGATGTTGAATTTACAGATGGTGAAAAATTTAATGCAGAAGTAGTAAAAATGAACTTTGATGCAATTATAGAAAACGTTGAACGTCATAGCTGGCTAGATTTAGTAAATGAAATAAAAGATACAGAAGTAGTAGATGAATATACTTTTAAATTAACACTAAAATATCCATATTATCCAACTTTAGAAGAGTTAGCATTAACAAGACCATTTAGAATGTTATCTCCAAAATGTTTTATAGATAAAAGTACTAAAGATGGTATAAATGGATATATAGGTACTGGTCCATGGGTACTTAGTGAACATGAAGAAAATCAATATGCAATATTTACAGCAAATAAAAATTATTATGGTGAAAAGCCAAAAGTAAGTTCTGTTAAATGGAAAGTAATGACAGATCATCAAACTATATTGTTAGCTTTAGAAAAAGGTGAGATAGATTTAATATATGGTTCTGATGGAGATATGATAGATTTAGATTCATTTAAAGCCTTAGAAGAATCAGGAAAATACGAAACATTAATGAGTGAACCTATTGCATCTAGAGCAATACTTTTAAACTCAAAACAAGAAATAACAGGTGATTTAAAAGTAAGACTTGCCCTACAATATGCAATTGATAAAGAGACAATAGCACAAGGTGTATTAAACGAAACTGAAACAGTTGCAGATACATTAATGTCAACTTCAGTACCATATTGCAACATAGACCTACAAGCTCGTAAATATGATGTTAAAAAAGCTAAAGAACTTTTAGAAGAAGCAGGATGGAAAATGGGTAATGATGGATATAGATATAAAGATGGTAAAAAATGTTCTATGACTATCTATTATAACTCAGATAATGCTCAAGAAGGAACTATAAGTGAATATTTACAAAGTGATTTAAAAGCAGTTGGAGTAGAGTTAAATGTAGTTGGTGAAGAAAAACAATCATTCCTTGATAGACAAAAATCTGGAGATTTTGATTTACAATATTCACTATCTTGGGGAACACCATATGACCCACAATCATATGTATCATCTTTTAGAGTACCTGCTCATGGAGATTGCCAAGCTCAACTTGGATTAGAAAAGAAAGAATGGTTAGATAAAACTATAACAGATATAATGATAGAAGCAAATGAAGATACTCGTAAAGAGATGTATAAAGAAGTATTTACTTACATACATGATCAATGTGTATACATACCACTTACTTATTCAAGAACTAAAGCCGTTTATAATACGTCTTTAAAAGGTGTTTTATTTAATCCTTCTCAATATGAGATACCATTTGAAAATATGTATTTTGAATAAATAAAATAGGATGAAGAATTTTTCTTCATCTTACTTTATTTAAATGATATAGTGAAGATATATAAGTATTATAGGGGGAAAAATGAAAAATTTTATTTTAAAAAGATTAATCAGTATAATTCCTATATTAGTAGGAATTTCGTTTTTATCATTTTTTATAATTAACCTTAGTCCAAGTGATCCAGCAGAGGTTGCACTTAGAGTTAATGAAATAGTGCCAACTGAGGAAGCAATAGAGACAATGAGAGAAGAATTAGGTTTAGATAAGCCATTTTTTGAAAGATATAAAACATGGTTATCATCAAGTTTAAAAGGTGATTTTGGGACTAGTTATGTTAATAAAAAAATGGTTAGTGATGAAATAGCAAAAGCTTTGCCAGCAACACTTAAATTAGCAAGTGTATCACTTGTAATTACTTTAGTAATTAGTATAGGAGCTGGGGTATTTTGTGCAGTTTATGAAAATAGTATAGGTGATAAAATAACTAGAGGGATAATATTTTTATCAACAGCTATGCCAAGTTTTTGGGTAGGGATTTTATTAATTTGGATATTTTCTGTTAAATTTAATTTATTCCCAACAAGTGGAATGGAAAAGGCTAGTTCAGTTGTACTACCAGCTATAACTTTATCACTTTCATATATTTCTACATATGTAAGGCTTATCAGAAATAATATGGTTCAAAATAAAAGAGAAAATTATGTGCTTTATGCAAGAGTTAGAGGTCTTAAAGAAAGTACTATTATAAAACATGTATTTAAAAATTCACTACAAACATCTATCACAGCACTTGGTATGTCTATACCAAAATTAATTGCAGGTACTGTAGTTGTAGAAAATATATTTGCATGGCCTGGAATTGGTAGATTATGTGTAACTGCAATTTATAACAGAGATTATCCAATAATACAAGCTTATATACTAATAATGGCATTACTATTTGTTGTGTGTAACTTATTAGTAGACATTTTCTCAGCAGTATTAGATCCACGAATGAGAAGGGAGGCATAGTATGAGATTTTGGAATAGATTTAAAAAAGATAAACTAGGAATGTTGAGTTTATTAATAATATTAATAATAATGATTGCAGGGATACTTGCTCCAGTAATAGCACCAAATGATCCTACATTAATAGATGTTAAAATAAAATTTATGGGAATGAGTATGAAATATCCATTTGGAACAGATCAATTAGGCAGATGTGTTTTTTCTAGAATATTATATGGAATAAGAACAACAGTATTTTTATCTATAGTTACTATGATAGCAACTATTGCTATAGGAACTATTTTTGGAGTAATAGCAGCATTTTTTAGAGGATTTGTAGATGAAGTTATAATGAGAATATGTGATATTATGCTATCTTTTCCAAGTGAGGTTATGATACTTTCTATAGTTGGAATTATGGGAATTGGAATTAATAATATAATTATAGCTAATATAATAGCTAAATGGGCATGGTATACACGTATGATAAGAGGTATAGTAATTCAATATACAGATAAAAATTATATAAAATTTGCAAAAGTATCTGGATGTAGTACATTTCATATCATTAAAAAACATTTAATACCTAAAGCTATGGGTGAAATAGGGGTACTGGCAAGTCTTGATACTGGATGGGTAATATTAAATATATCAGCTCTTTCATTTTTAGGTTTAGGTGTACAAGCACCTACGGCAGAATGGGGAATGATGCTTAGTGAAGCAAAAAACATTATGACAATATACCCTCAACAAATGTTACCTGCAGGTTTTGCAATCTTAATAGTAGTTGCATCATTTAACTTTTTAGGTGATAGTTTACAAGCAGCTTTAAATCCTAAACAAAACATAGAGTAACAAAAAGGAGAGAGAATATGAGTTTATTAGAAGTTAAAAATCTTCAAGTTATAGATACTTTAAATAACAAAGAAATATTAAAAGGAGTTAATTTTAAACTAGAAAAAAATCAATGTATAGGTATAGTTGGAGAAAGTGGCAGTGGTAAATCTATGACTGCTAGAGCAATACTTGGTCTTATAAATCCAAACCTAAAAACTACTGGAGAGGTCATATTAAATGAAGATATAGATTTATTAAAGGCTTCAAAAGAGGAACTTAGAAAAATAAGAGGACAAAGAATATGTATGATATTACAAGATGCAATGTCAGCCTTTGATCCTTTATATACTATAGGATATCAAATGATAGAGACCTTAGTAGAAAATAAAAATATGAGTAAACAAGAAGCTAAACAAAAAGCTATAAAAGCATTAGATAAAGTTTTAATAAATGAACCTGAAGAAGTAATAAAAAAATATCCTCATCAGCTTTCTGGAGGAATGTTACAAAGATGTATGATTGCAATAGCTATTACTATGGAACCAGATATTATAATAGCTGATGAACCAACAACTGCTCTTGATTGTATAAATCAAAAAGAAGTAATTCAACAATTTAAAACGTTAAGGGAATTTACAGGAACATCTTTAATATTTATATCTCATGATTTAGGTATAGTACAACATTTAGCACAAGATATATTAGTAATGAAAGATGGTATTCAAGTAGAATATGAAAATGCCTCACAGATATTTAAAAATCCTAAAGATAAATATACAAAGTATTTAATAGATACTCGTTTACAACTTACAGAGCCTTTTATTAAATCTATGTATAAAAAGGAGGAAGTAATTTAATGTTATTAGAAGTTAAAGATGTATATAAAAGCTACCTTAAAATAGGTAAAAAGGATAAACAACAAGTTTTAAAAGGAATAAGTTTTGAGATAAAAAAAGGACAATGTGTTGGTCTTATAGGTGAGAGTGGTAGTGGTAAAAGTACTTTAAGTAGATTAATACTTGGTTTAGAAAAACTTGACTCGGGGAAAATAAATATAGAGGGCAAACCAGTTAAAAAGTGGATAAAAGAAAATAAAGGAAAGATGAGTGTTGTGTTTCAAGATTATACATCATCAGCAAATCCTAATTTTACTATAAAAGAAGTTATTTCAGAACCATTAATAGCTTTAAATCAAAAAAAGAATATTGATGAAGTTGTAGACAATTTATTACAAAAAGTAGGACTTTCTACAGAGTTAAAAGATAGATATCCACATGAATTAAGTGGAGGTCAAATGCAACGTGTATGTATAGCTAGAGCTATATCAACAAATCCTAAATTTATAGTATTAGACGAAGCAATTAGTGCATTAGATGTATCTATACAATCACAAGTATTAAATTTATTAAAAGATTTAAAAAAAGATTTAGATATGACATATTTATTTATATCTCATGATTTACAAGCAGTAGCAAATTTATGTGATCAAGTTTTATTTATATATAAAGGAAGTTTAGTTGAAAATATACATAGTTCACAATTAGCATATGCAAAAAGTGAATATGCTAAAAGATTATTAGATTCGGTAATACCTTTGAAAATTCTAGATTATGGTACACAAACTTAAAACTAAAAGATAAAATAAAAAAAATATAAATATTTGTTAAAAAATAATTTATTTGTTAAATATATAATATTATGATAATATAAAAAATATCGAAAATAAAAATATAATGTTAATAGTTTATAAATAACTTTTTAAAAAGTTATTTAATCTACTAAGCATTTATTTTAAATTCTATAAAATTTAAAAATACTAGATAATTTAAAAATTCTAGGACTTGTTCGGGAACCTCCAAGTATAAAAAACTAAGGTATTTATATAGTGGCAGTATATAAGATTTACCCTTAGATACGGCTTTTTTTATGCAAAAAGCGTATAGGTTCTCCTTGAAATTATAAGGAGGAGATTAAGATGGAAAAAAGAAAAGTAATAATTGATTGTGATCCAGGGATAGACGATTCTTTGGCAATACTTCTAGCACTAAACTCACCTGAATTAGAAGTATTAGGATTAACAATATGTAGTGGGAATGTACCTGCTAGCTTAGGAGCAAAAAATGCCCTAAAAGCACTTCAAATGTGTCAAAGACTTGACATACCAGTATATGTAGGAGAGGAAGTACCTCTTGAAAGAGAACTTGTAACAGCACAGGATACTCATGGAGAAGATGGTGTTGGAGAAAACTTCTATGAAGATGTAGATGCAAAAATAAATTATGGTGGAGTAGACTTTATAATTGATACTTTAAAAAATAATAAAGACGTATCAATAATAGCACTAGGACCACTTACAAATATTGCCAAGGCAATAATGAAAGATAAAAAAGCTTTTGATAATCTAGATGAATTTATATCTATGGGAGGAGCATTTAGAATTCATGGAAATTGTTCACCAGTAGCAGAATTTAACTATTGGGTAGACCCACATGGGGCTGATTATGTTTACAAGAATTTATCTAAAAAAATTCATATGGTTGGACTTGATGTAACTAGAAAAATAGTTTTAACGCCTAATATAATTGAGTTTATAAATAGACTTGATAAAGATATGGCAAAATATATAACTTATTGATAGAAGCTTATTAAAAGGATTTGACTCTTATGTAGAAGTTGTTCACGATGGTGTAGCAGTAGGCCAATCTATAGTTGACTCATTTAACTTCTATAAAAATGAACCTAATGCACATGTATTAACAGAAGTTGATGAAAAAGCATTTATGAAAATGTTCTTAAAAAGAATATTTAAAGGATATGAAAATGTTATAGATACTATAGAGGGGGTAATTTAATATGAATAAAACTGTAAACGTTAAAAATATTACATTAGTTGGAATGGGGATTGCTATAAATATAGTAGGAGCATTTATAGCCCTTGGTTTAAGACTTCCAATATATTTAGATTCAGTAGGTACTATATTTATAGCTTGTGTACTTGGGCCTAAATATGCAGTGGCAACAGGTGTTTTAGGAAGTTTAGTAAGTGGTATGACTTTTGATGTATATTCACTTTACTTTGCACCAGTTCAAATAAGTACAGGGCTTTTAGCAGGTATTATGTATAATAAAGGATTTTTAAAAGGAGCAAAAACGCCTCTTGGAGTATTTTTATTTACACTACCTACTAGTTTAATAAGTGCAATGATTGCAGCATTTTTATTTGGTGGAGTAACTTCATCTGGTTCTTCATATATAGTACAAGTATTAAGTCACTTTAATGTACCAATGGTAGTTAGTGTATTTATAACACAAGTAATTACAGACTATGCAGATAAGTTTGTAGCAGTTATATTAGTTGGTTTAGCAGTAAAAGCTCTTCCTAAAAGCTTTACAAAAGAACTAGCAAACAACAGATAAGGAGACAATATGGATAGATATAGTGAAGTAACTAATAAAAATCAACGTGAAATAGTATTATTAAAAGCTTTTCCATGTGTATGGGGAAAATGTAGCTTTTGTGATTATATATTAGATAACTCAACTAATGAAGATGAAATAAATAAATTAAATTTTGAAGTTTTAGAAAATATAACTGGAAAGTATAAGGTTTTAGAAGTTATAAATTCAGGTAGTTGTTTTGAACTGCCAAAGGCTACTTTAGAAAAGATAAAAGAAATTGTAAAAGAAAAGAAAATTGAAAGACTATTTTTTGAAAGTCATTGGGCTTATAAAAATAGAATAAAGGAAATGAGAGATTATTTTGAAATACCTATAACTTTTAAAATAGGTGTTGAAACCTTTGATTATGATTTTAGAAATGGATATTTAAATAAAAATGCCAAATTTAAAACTGTTGAAGAATTAAAGGAATATTTTGATTCTCCTTGTATTATGGTAGGTATTAAGGGTCAAACTAAGGAAATGATTGATAGAGATATGGATATTGTTTTAAATAATTTTGACCATGCTACTATAAATGTTTTTATAGATAATACTTCAAGTGTTAAAAGAGATGAAGAACTTGTTAATTGGTTTGCTAATAAGTACAAGCACTTAGTTGAAAATCCAAAAATTGAAGTGTTATTTAATAATACAGATTTTGGTGTTGGTGATTAAAATCCAGTAATTGTAACAAGTAAACTTATAAAACTAAAAAAGTATATGATTATAAGCATAATCTAAAAGGAACTATCTCTATTTAAGAGATTTGTTCCTTTTTTTAGTTAATGAATTATATACATTAAGTATTTATAAGTTCATATCTTTAACAAGATAATATGCAAATCTATTATTTTCCCTATTATTGACAAATATTAAAAATAGCTTTATATTAACGATATAGTATATAAACATAATAAAAAACTTTATACAATAAATGATTGGATGATTTATATTAGTGTATAATTTTTTTAGGAAAATAAAATATAAAAAAAGAGGTAAACTATGGCAACAATGAAAGATGTGGCAAAATTGGCTGGAGTAGGTGTAGGAACTGTCTCTAGGGTAATTAATAAAAATGAGTCGGTCAAAGAATCAACAAGATTAAAAGTAGAAAAAGCTATTAAAGAATTAAACTATACACCAAATGAAATAGCTAGAACTCTCAAAATATCTCAGTCAAAAACCATAGCACTTATACTTCCTACAATATGGCATCCATTTTTTTCTGAGCTTGCATATTATACAGAGGAAAATGTTTCGAAAAGAGGATTTAAAATGATACTTTGTAATTCTAGTTCTAAAAAAGAAAAGGAAATAGAGTATTTAGACATGCTAAAGCAAAATAAGGTAGATGGAATAATAGCCATAACATATAATGATATAGATAGGTATGTATCTAGCAATTTGCCTATAGTAAGTATAGACAGGCATTTTAGTGAAGGTGTGGCTTATGTTACTTCTGACAATTATAATGGTGGTAAATTAGCTGTAAACAAATTGATAGAAAACGGTTGTAAAAAAATAGCTTTTATGGGAACTCATAATGAAAGAAATACAGATGTAGATAATAGAAGAAAAGGTTTTGAAGAAGAAAGTATTTCAAAAAATATAGAATACAAAATATTTGATGAAATAGAAACAGGACAAGACTTAGAAGATAAGATGGAAAAATTCTTAAGACAAAATATAAATATAGATGGAATATTTACAATAAATGATTTTTTTGGTCTAAGGGTAATAAAAATACTAGAAAAATTAAATAAAAAAATACCTAAAGATATAAAGTTTATAGGATATGATGGGGTAAAGATGTCATATGAACAAGATTTTATAATGTCAACTATAAGACAACCTGTAGAGCAAATGGCAAAAGAAGCTGTTGAGATGCTTTTTAAAATGATTGAAGGAGATTACACTAGTAAAAAAGTTAAATTACCAGTTTATTATATAAAAGGTGATACCACAATAGTATAAAAAATTCCCTTCGCTCATAGCGCCAATGACGTCATCCGTTGCTTAAAAAAGCCAACTTTTAAAATATTTAAAAGTTGGCTTTTTATTATCTATTATTAAGAGTATACAATTAGTGATTAAATTAAGTATAATAATTAAATATAAAGTAATTTAAAAAAATATAAAAAGCTATACAAAGATGTTGACAACGTTTTTTGAGATTGATACAATTATTATATAAATTGGAAACGTTTCAAATATGATTTAGGGGGGAGTTTATGAGGGAATCAGTGAGTATTAAAGATAATGTATCTATTGAAACTCAAAATAAAAAAAGAGATGGTAAATTAAAGAAAACTTTAAAGAAAATGAAGGAACAGAAACAATTGTATTTGCTACTTTTACCAGCACTTATATTAACGATCGTTTTTAAATATATTCCAATGTATGGGATACTAATAGCATTTAAAGATTATAATCCATTGTTAGGAATAAGTGATAGTGCATGGATTGGATTAGATAACTTTATGAAGTTTTTGTCATCACCAAATTTTGCTGATATATTCTTAAGTACTCTAAAGCTTAGTGTTTTTAGTTTAATAGTAGGTTTTCCAATTCCTATTATATTAGCTATAATGCTTAATATGGTAAGAAGTAAGACTAAAAAGAAAAATATACAACTTATATTGTATGCTCCAAATTTTATATCTGTAGTTGTAGCTGTAGGTATGTTATTTATACTATTATCACCAACAGGACCGATAAATCAGTTAGTAACAATATTTACAGGAGAACCGATAATGTTTATGTCAGATCCTAAATATTTTAGAACGATATATGTATTAAGTGGAATTTGGCAAGGTGCAGGATGGTCATCTATAATATATGTTGCAGCATTAGCTAATGTAAATCCAGAATTAATAGAAGCATCTATGATAGATGGAGCAAATATATTCCAAAGAATAAGACATATAGATTTACCTACACTAAAGCCTCTTATGGTAATATCGTTTATATTAGCAGCAGGTGGAATAATGAGTATAGGTTTTGAAAAAGCATATTTAATGCAAACTGCAATGAATATACCAGCTTCAGAAATAATACCAACATACGTATATAAGATAGGTTTACAATCAGGGGATTATGGTTATTCTACAGCAGTAGGTTTATTTAATACGATTATAAATTTAATACTACTTCTTACAGTTAATGCTGTAGTTAAGAAAATAAATGAAGGAGAAGGTATATAAATATAGGGGAGGTGCAATATATGAAAATTTATAATAGTAAGTTAGATAGAATAGTATATAAAATAAATGCTTTACTATTATGTGCAGTTGTTATATCAGTTTTATATCCACTTGTGTATATACTGATAGCATCATTTACAGATCCTACAACGTTACTTAATGAGGGGATAAGTTTTAATATTTCAAATTGGACTTTAGAAGGGTATATAAAAATACTTTCTGATCCGGCTATGATTAGAGGATTTTTTAATTCTTTAATATATTCAACTTTATTTGCCTTAATAAGTGTATCAACAAGTGTTACAGCTGGTTATGCATTAGCTCAAAAAGATTTAGTAGGAAGACGTTTTATATCAAATATTTTTGTAGTTACAATGTTTTTTGGAGGGGGATTAGTACCTACTTATTTATTAGTAAAAAGTTTAGGAATGCTAGATACCATATGGGCAATTATATTACCAGGTGCTGTAAATGTATGGAATATAATATTAGCTAGAACGTATTTCCAAAGCTTACCAAAAGAACTTCAAGAATCAGCAAAAGTTGATGGTGCAACAGATATAAAAACATTTTTTAAAATAATATTACCAATATCTAAACCAATAATTTTAGTATTAGTACTTTATGCTTTTGTTGCACAATGGAATTCATATTTTGATGCTATGATTTATTTAAAAAGTGATAATTTAGCTCCAATGCAATTAGTTTTAAGAAGAATTCTTATACAAAATCAACCGATGCCTGGTATGATATCAGACCAATTAGCAATGGCTGAATTAAAAAGATTATCAGAAATGATAAAATACTCAGCAATTGTAATATCAAGTTTACCTCTTATGATAATGTATCCTTTCTTCCAAAAATATTTTGAACAAGGTGTAATGGTAGGTTCAATAAAAGGTTAATAAGTAATCAAAATTAATATAAAAATATTAGTGGGGGTAATAAAATGAAAAAACCAAAAAAACTTATGGCTTTAATATTAGCTACAGGATTAGTTGTAGTTCCACTTACAGGATGTTCATCAAGTAAAGATGTTATAGGATTAGGTAGCCCATCATACAATTTAGAAAATATAGCATTTCCTCTTAAAGAAGAAGTTAGCTTAAATATTATGACACAAAGTTCACCATTAGCACCAGAAGACCCAAATGAAAAATTAATATATAAAAGACTTCAAGAAGAGACTAATGTAAAAATAAACTGGACTAATTATACTTGGGATGAATTTGGAGAAAAAAGAAATTTAGATATAGCAGCAGGAGATGTACCAGATGCTATATTACAAGCAGGTATGTCAGATTATGACTTGTTAAAATATGCAGATCAAGGAGTAATAATACCATTAGAAGATTTGATAGATAAATATATGCCAAATTTAAAGAAAGTGTTTGATGAAAATCCAGAGTATAGAAAATTAAGTACAGCACCAGATGGACATATATATTCATTCCCTTGGATTGAAGAACTTGGAAAAGATAAGGGAAGTATTCAATCAGTAGACTGTATGGGATGGATAAATAAAGCGTGGCTTGATGAATTAGGACTTGAAATGCCAGAAACAACAGAAGATTTAAAAGCAGTATTAAAAGCATTTAAGGAAAATGATTTAAATAAAAACGGCAAAAACGATGAAATACCTTTATCATTTATAATAAACGATGGGGGTCAAGATCCAGCATTCTTATTCGCTTCATTTGGACTTGGAGATAACTGGGACCATACGGTAGTAGATAATAATGGCAAAGTTATATTAACAGCACAACAAGAAGGTTATAAGGATGCAATAAATTACTTACACAGCTTATATAAAGAAGGGTTAATAGATAAAGAAGCATTTGAACAAGATTGGAACACATATCTTGCAAAAGGTAAAGACCAAAGATATGGATTATACTTTACATGGGATAAGGCAAATATATCAGGAGCTGGAGATGACTATGTACTTTTACCACCACTTAAAGGACCAGATGGAACTCAAAATGTTACAAGAACTAATGGTATGGGATTTGAAAGAGGTAGAATGGTAATAACTACAGCTAACAAAAACTTAGAGTTAACAGCTAAATGGATAGATAAGTTATATGAGCCGATACAATCAGTTCAAAATAACTGGGGAACTTATGGAGATGAAACTCAACAAAATGTATTTGAATATGATAAAGCTAATAACATGTTAAAGCATTTACCATTAGAAGGAACATCACCACAGGAAATAAGACAAAAAACAGAGGTAGCTGGACCATTAGCAATTCTTAATGATTATTATGGAACTGTTACAACTATGCCAGATGATGCAGCATGGAGATTAGAGTTAATGAATACTTTAGTTCCTTATATGAAAGCAGATAATATATATCCAAAAGTGTTTTTCTCTAAAGAAGAATTAGAAGAATTAACAACTATAGAAACTGACTTATTTGCTTATATAAATAGAATGAGAGCTGAGTGGATAGTAAATGGAAAAGCAGATAAAGAGTGGGATAAATATTTATCTGAATTAAAAAGATTAAAAGTTGATAGATGGCTAGAAATAAAGCAAGATGGATATGATAGAGTATCTAAATAAGTAATAATAAATAAAATATAATAAGGTCTGATTCTAATTTAGTTTCAGACCTTATTATATAGTAAATAAGTTTAGGAGGATATAAAAAATGAGTTTAATGGCAAAACAAAATAAATTACAACAAGCTAATGATTATATAAAAAATAATATAAACAAAGTAGATAATACATATAGACAAAAATATCATATAATGCCTCAAATAGGATGGATGAACGATCCAAATGGATTTATATATTATAAAGGTGAGTATCATTTATTTTATCAATATCATCCATATAGTGCAGTATGGGGGCCGATGCATTGGGCTCATACAAAAAGTAGTGATTTAATAAACTGGAGTAATTTAGATGTAGCAATTGCACCAGATGAAAACTATGATATGAGTGGATGTTTTTCTGGAAGTGCAATAGAAAAAGATGGAAAAATGTATATTATGTATACAGGACATCAAGACCCAGGTGGATTTGAAAATCTTAGACAAGTTCAATGTATAGCTATATCAGAAGATGGAGTTAACTTTGAAAAGTATAAAAATAATCCTGTAATAGATACTAATCAGCTACCATCAGATACTATAATACAAGACTTTAGAGATCCAAAAGTATTTGAAAAAAACGGAAAATATTATTCTGTAATAGGTTCTAGATACAAAGATGACTGTGGACAGATACTATTATATAGTTCAAGTGATTTACTAAACTGGAAATATGAAGGTGTAATAGCTAGAAGTAATGGACAGTTTGCAAAAATGTGGGAATGCCCAGATTTATTTGAATTAAATGGAAAAGATGTACTTATAATGTCTCCTCAGTTTTTAGAACCAAGAGGTAATGAATATTGGAATAGACACTCAACTTCATATATGGTAGGAAAGCTAAATTATGAAACTTGTGAATTTGATATAGAAAAAACTTGTGAAATAGATTATGGATTTGATTTTTATGCACCGCAAACATTAATTGATGATAAAGGTAGAAGAATAATGATAGCCTGGATGCAAATGTGGGATAGAAACTTCCCTACAAATGATTTAAATCATAATTGGGCAGGATGTATGACTTTACCAAGAGAGTTAAAATTAATAGATAATAACTTATATCAAATGCCAGTTAAAGAACTTAAAAATTTAAGAAAAGATGAAGTAAGTTATCAAAATGTAAATATAAAAGAAACTAAATCTTTAGAAGGTATAAAAGGACAAAATTTAGAATTAGAATTAGAAGTAGATATGAAAGACTCTAAGGAATTTAAAATGCTTTTAATGAAAGGAAATAATCAAGAAACAGTATTAAAATATAATAAAGATGAAAGTTTATTTATATTTGATAGAAGTAAAAATGGTAAAGATTTAGGTGGAAAAGAAGAAACTTTAAGAACTTATAGACAAGTAAATGTAGATCTTATAGATAATAAATTAAAATTAAATATATTTATAGATACAATATCAGTAGAAATATTTATAAATGATGGAATAAAGACTATGTCATCAACTGTATATCCTGATAAAGAAAGCGATAATATAGAATTTATAACTGATAAGAATGCATCAATGAATATTAAAAAATGGACTATAAATACAAAGTAATGAGTAAAGTTTTTTATTATATCTGTTAATATATACCCCGTCGGAAATTAGACGGGGTATTTTATTTATATGAATATAAAATATACAATAAGATATATTAAATAAATTAAAATTATTGTATAATGTATATAAAATAATAATATTGTATTATAATTAAATTTATAAAAGTAAATAATATTACTTAAATTAAGTAGATTTAATTAAGGAGAAGTAAATGAGTAAAAATTTGAATTTACTAAAAAGAATAATTACATTTTTTATAGGAATGACTATTATCCAATTTGGAGTAGCATTATATGTAAAAACTAATATTGGCTCAGATCCATTTACTGTGTTTACACAAGGTTTATCAATGTTATTAAATATAAGTATAGGTCAGGCAAATATGATAATATTAGCTACTTTAATAACAATAATATTTTTAGTTGGAAGAAAACATATAAATATAGGAACTTTAATATGTGTTGTTGGAGTAGGTCCAATAATAGATTTAGGTGTAAAGCTAAGTTCATATTTTGCAATTGAAAGTTTAGGTCTTATTTCAAAGATGTTAGTACTTGTTTTAGGATGTGTAATAATAGCTATAGGATTTTCTATTTTATCAGCAAGTAATCTTGGTGTAGCACCAAATGATATAATTCCTTTTCTTATACAAGAAAAAACTAATTATCAATACAGATGGATTCGTATAAGTTTAGATGCTACTTTATTTGTAATTGGTGGTATTTTATTAAATGGAGTATATGGTATAGGAACAGTTATTTCATTATTACTTACAGGTCCACTTATACAAATTTGTCTACCTTATGGAGAAAAGTTTATTAAGTTAATAACTAAAGAAGAGACTGATGTTGAAGAAGAAAGTGTTTTAGAAAATTAATTACTTAGATACATAACAATATTTATTAACTAGTTTAGCTAGTTAAATTAATAAATTAAAAATTTATAATAAAAATTAAAGCTAATTGAAGTGAGGATGTAGGTAAATTTGTTTTATAAAAATTTACCCATATCCTCTTATTTCATACTAATTATGTTTTTAGATAATTCATTAATACTATCAGATAAAATCTGAAGCTTTCCTTCAATCCTTACAAGTAAATACATACTAAGGGCTATAGGAAAGCCTACAGAAGCTATAAGAGTTTGTAATTCAGAATTCATAAATACACATCCTTTCAAAACTTAAAACATATTAAAATAAAAGCTATGCAAAAGGGGGGATAACCTAAGCATAGCCTTTATTTTGTAGGGATATTATATATTTGTAGGTTATAAATGATATTTTATAACTCTAAATCATAAGGTGTAGTATCTGTTATAACAACTTTAGCTTTAACAGCTTCTACAATATCTTCACCATTTGGTGCAAATATATTTTTTGAAACCACTAAATCCATAGCAGTCTTTATTTCAGTTTCATTAATATCATCTCTTGGATTATCTATAGATAAAGAAATATTTTTATCAGCACTTGTTTTAAAAGTCATCATAAGTTTTTTAGTTTGTTCCATATTTATACCTCCTTAAATTTAATATTAAGATAAAGTAGTGTTATCTATCTTGATTATTTCAAGTACATCATATTCTTGAAGTGCCATTAAGCTTTCTGCTACGTCATATACATCTTGTGCTAATGCATCGTGTTTTAATGCTGAGAAAGTTTTGCTTTTTACTTTTGTTTTACCTTCTTCCATTCCTAAGTCTAATTTTATTTTTAGACTTGATGGATTTTTCATTTCATTAACCATATAGCTACCTCCATTTATTTTTTAATTTTTCTTCTTGATATAAGTATAGGAAAATAAGGGTTTTAGATATATTAAAGTATTTGAAGAAAATATTTTATAAAAGATTAAAACATTTAAAAATTTAGTAGGATGTTACTATAGTTTTATCGAATATATATTGTAGGATTATAAGGTATGGAGGTGTTTTATGTTAAATTATTTAACTAAGGATGATTTACCTGATGGTGTTGTTGATATTGTTGATGTTATAGGTATGGATGCTTTTAAGGATTTGGTTAAGTTTGCAGGAGGGAGCAATTTGTATATTCCTAATGAGTCAAGTCTTGTTAAGGGTGTTAGAAACAGGATTATTAGAGATAGTTTTGATGGAGATTATAAAAAGGTTTCTAGAAAATTTGGAATTAGTACTACTCAGGTTAGAAATATTGTTAATTATAAGTGATTAAATACCCCGTCGAGAATTTTGATGGGGTATTGTTGTTTATCTATTACTTATAATCCTTATTAAAAATGGGAAAAAATATTATATATTTAAATGACAATAAGGAGTTGTAAAAATTGAACAATATATGTCAACTATGTGATAGAAAGGTAGATAAACTAACAAAACATCATTTACTACCTAGAGAAGAAGGTGGAAATGAAGAACATATATCTTATATATGCTCAGATTGCCATAGACAAATACATGCTTTATATACTAATAAAGAACTTGCTATAAGGTTAGATAGTATATATAAATTAAAAGATGATGAAAAGATAAATAAATATTTAAAGTTTATAAAAAAGCAACCGCCTAGTAAGGTAGCTACAATAAAAAAATCTAGGAATGTAAGAAAATCATAGATCAGGTATTGTAAAAATTACTTATGTAAAGAAATGTTTATTTAATATATAATTTAAGGTGCCTAAAAAACAAGCACAGGAAGCTAAAGAGATTGTAAAGTTGGTAAAGAAGCGCTATTTATCTAGATAATTAATATAGTTTAAATAAATGTAGTAAAGCTATTTTCAAAACGGAGAATAGCTTTTTTGTATTTAATTAATCTTTTTATATTTAAATGAGCTATTATAAATAATTATGCAACAAATTGAAGTATATATTATAATATTAGTATAATTAAAGTAATTCAATATATTTGAAGACAAGTTAAATGAGATTATAGACAAGCTTAAAGAATATACGTTTAGTGATAATAAATTAGCATAAGAAGAGGTGATTTTGTGAAGTGGCAAGAAGTAAGAGAGTTATATCCAAATAAATTTGTAAAAATTGAAGTTATAAAGTCTCATATAGTAGATGAAAAAGAATATGTAGATGAGGTAGCAGTAATAAAAGCTATTGAAGATTCAAAAGAAGCTATGAAAGAATTTATTAAGTGTAAAAACAAAGAAATTATATATAGCACAAAAAATAAAGAATTTATAATAGATGTAGTAAAACACATAGGAATAAGAAGAGGTATATAAGATGAAAAAATTAAGATTTAAAAATGGACTTTTATATACCGATATAAGATTAGTTCATGAAGGAAAAAGTATTATGGTTAATGATGTAATAGTGGATACAGGAACATCACACACTATAATATTACCTGAATATCTAGAAAATATGGATGTTGGATTTAGTGAGGATGATACAATTGTAAAAGCATCAGGATATGGTGGTAGTATACAATATTCTGTTAGGAAATCAATAGATAAAATATGTTGTGGAGATATTGAAGTAAATAATATTAGATTAGACTTTGGAGAGATAGATCCATATGAACGAGTTAATGGATTATTAGGTTTAGATTTTTTAAGAAAAGCAAAAGTTATAATAGATTTATCAGATGAAACAATAAAAAGTCATATATAAAACCAATAAAAACATATAATAATAAATTTGATGGAGATTATAAAAAGGTTTCTAGAAAATTTGGAATTAGTACTACTCAGGTTAGAAATATTGTTAATTATAAGTGATTTTCTTTGTAACATATTTCTTATTGTAATGAAATGTTCTTTTGATGTATAATCTTTACATTGTAAATTTTTTATTTAATATTGGAGGAGATTTATGTCAATTTTTAATAAAATAGCAGGATATGGTAGTATAAACAATGATATAGAAAATCAGATATCTGATTACTTATTAGATGATGAAAATGTTATAATGGCATTTACATTTGTAAGAGATTCTGTAGTTTTAACAAA
>CAJFPU010000056.1 GCA_904418825.1 uncultured Romboutsia sp.
TTTTAGTCTATTTCTTTTGTAATACATCAAAATACTCATATAAACTATTTAAAAATTTATTTTCTAATGGACTAAATGCTTTTTTCTTAGAATAAATAAAATAAAACTTTCTAGTAAAATCAATATTCTTAATTCTATAAAATTTTAATTTATTGTTTTCTATATAATCTTTAGCTGACATATATGATATAAAAGAAACACCAAGTCCTATTTTAACCATCTCTTTTATTGTTTCGTTAGATTCAACATATGCAAGTATATTTAAGTTATTTATATCAAACTTATATTCATTTAATATATTAAAGGTTAAATTTCTAGTGCCTGAACCTTCTTTTCTCATTATAAAATTAAGCTTATTTAGTTCACTTATATCTATGTATCCATTATCATTATCTATATTTAAACCAATCGGTGTTATAAGAACTAGCTCATCGCTTATTAAATCTAAATACTTTATTTGATGATTTGAAGTTTTTGAACCTACAAATCCAAAGCTTATCCGACCATTTAAAATTTCAGAGATAGCATATTGAGAATCATAATGGCTTATACTAAATTTAACTCCAGGATATTTATTAGAAAATGATTTAATGAAATTTGGAAGAATGTAAGTTTCAGGTATTGAACTAGATGCAATATCAATTATTCCTTCTATTTTTCCAGAGTACTCTTTTATATCATATATAGCTTTTTTACAATTATTTAATATAGAAATTGCATTTTCTAAGAGTATTTCTCCTGATTTAGTTAATGTTATACATTTATTATTTCTATTAAATAATATAGTTCCAAGTTCTTTTTCTAAATTTTGTATATGAGCACTTACTGTAGGTTGTGTCAAAAAAAGTTCCCGAGCAGCTTTTGAAAAGTTTTTATATTTAGCAACAGCTACGAATGCTTCAAGTTGTTTAACATCCATTAGTAACCCTCCTTTAAGTTAGTTATATATATTATTAAGTTAGACTTATAATTTGAGTTAATAATACATCTGATTACAAAAACATTACAAATTACGATTATATATTTATAAGGTTTAAATAAATAGTATATAATCTATTATATAGCAATAAAATGAATTAAAGGTAATTTAAATTAAAATAATTAACAAAGGAGGGCAGATGGTGAACATAAGTAAAGTATTAACAATTAATTTAATTTTATTTACATTTTTATCTACAGGATGTAGTAGTAAAGGGGTAGACTCTATAAAAGCAACTCAAGATGAAGCTATATATCAAAAAACTATGACTAAAGTACAAAATAATGTAAATGAAATAATTGGAAAAGAATATGAATATGTATTAGAGAATATGGGTCATCCATACTGCACAACTTATTATATTGACATAGATAAAGTAAATGATATAAATAGTATAGAAGAGTTTAATAGTATTGAAGATATTAGATTAATATATCCAAAAGAAGCTAATGTAAATAAATCAAAAGATAGTGCTTTATATATACAAATTAATAATAATATAGTAAAGGAAGTTCAAACGTATGAACTTTTATCTAATAGTGAAAAAGAGAATATTAAATCAAGTGTAGATATTATAGTAGATATATACAATGAAAATTATAGTTTATCATCGGATAAATTTGAAAATTTAGACTTAAATAAATATATAGAAGAAGAAATAGAATTATTTCTAAAAGATATAGGGAATGTAAAAGTAAATTTTGATATTTATGATAATAAAAGAGAAAAAAATATAAAGGTATATTTATTAAATGAAGTAAACTCTTCAAATAATAAGGTTATGTTAGTGTATAATAAATTGAATAAGATAGAAGATATTAAAATAGTTGACATAAATAATGGTTTAAATTTATTAAATTACTATTCATACTTTAAATAATATTTAAAATAGCATATTGATATTAATAGCAAATAATGTAACTACGAAAAAAGAATATGAATTAAAACTTTGGATAAATTAATCTTAAGAATGACTTATAGGAGGATTAATTTTATCATGGATAATAATAAAAATAGACTTAAAGATAGGCCTAAGTCAAAAGCAGAAATGAGAAAAATGTACTTTGAACATGGTTCTGAGTTAGGAATAGAAAATGGATTACACATAGGAGCTAAAGATAGTGGCTCTAATAAGACAAAAACACAAAAGCTTTATCATAAAGTAAAAAAAGATGATTAATAGTAAAAAGAGATTATACTATTTTAAGTATAGTCTCTTTTTAATTACAATATGAACATAATTTAAGAAACTAATCTAATTAGTTTAACGTTTATATTAGTTAAATATAGTAAGAAAAGGTAGGATATATAATGTTTAAAGAAGTACTTATAAGTGGAGTTATTGTATTAATGGGTGGATATGTATATTATAAATATAAATCAGAAGATATAGAAATTGCAAGTTATGAAGTACAAAATAGAAAGATACCTAAAGTATTTAATGAATTTAAAATAGTTCAGATAAGTGATTTACACAATAGAAGTTTTGGAATAGACAATGATATCTTATTAGAAAAAATAGATAAATTAAAGCCAAATATAATATGTATAACTGGAGATTTAATTGATAGTACAAATAAAGATTTTAGCATTGCGCTAAAATTAATAGATGAATTAAGCAGAAAATATCAAGTGTATAATATAATTGGTAATCATGAACAAAAGGTAATGATAAATAAATATAAAGAATCGTATAAAGATTACTTTAAACAACTAAAAAGTAAAAATATTATTAGTTTAGAGAATGAAAAGGTTAAGATACAAATAGGTAATGATTTTATAAATATATATGGTTTAGTAGTTCCATACAAATACTACCCATATTTGTTTAATAAAAATTATAAAAATAAGAAACTAGATTTTAATAAGAATGATATAGAAAAGCAATTAGGAAAAATAAATAATAAAGAATATAATGTGTTATTAGCACATACACCATTTTTCTTTGAGGGATATTCAAATTGGGGGGCTGATTTAGTATTAGCAGGTCATGTACATGGAGGAATAATTAGACTACCAATTAAAGGCGGCTTACTTTCTCCAAATAGAGAATTCTTTCCTAAATATGATTTAGGAGAATATAATATAGATAAATCCACTATGATATTAACTAAGGGGTTAGGTGGATCAAGGATGATACCTAGAGTAAATTGTAAGCCAGAAATAGTTGAAATTACATTAAAATGCAAATAAACACTATCTATTATATAGATAGTGTTTATAGTGGTGCCGGATGTGGGACTCGAACCCACACTCTATAACTAGAAACGGATTTTGAGTCCGTCGTGTCTGCCATTTCACCAATCCGGCATATGTTATACAAATATTATAGCACTAAGATAAAACACCAGCAATATAAATTGGTATTAATATTCATAATGTGTTATGGTAATATTAAATAATATATACTGATATATACATAGTTATAAATTAAATTATAGAAATAATAGGAGTGATAAATTTGGATAAAACACTAGTTATAATAGATGGAAATTCAATAATAAATAGAGCATTTTATGCTTTACCAGAAATGAGTAATAAAGAAGGATTAAAAACTAATGCAATATATGGTTTTACCAATATGCTTCTTAAAATAATAGATACATATAATCCTACACACATAAGTGTTGCTTTTGATAGAAAAGCTCCAACATTTAGACATATAGAATTTAAGGAATATAAAGCTGGAAGAAAAAAAATGCCTGATGAATTAAGAGAGCAATTTGAACCATTAAAAGATTTATTAGACAAATTTAAGATACATAGATTAGAAATTGATGGATATGAAGCGGATGATATAATCGGAACAATTTCTAAAATAGCTGAAGATGATGGATTTAAAGTATATATAGTTACAGGAGATAAAGATGCTATACAGCTTGCATCTAATAAAACAACTACTTTAATAACTAAAAAGGGAATTGGAGAAGTTGAAGAATATGATTATAATTCAGTTATTGAAAAATATGAAATGACTCCTACTCAATTTATAGATTTAAAAGGACTTATGGGAGATAAATCGGATAATATTCCAGGTGTGCCAGGAATAGGAGAAAAAACAGGAATAAAACTTATAAAAGAGTTCTCTAGTATAGAAGGTATATTTGATAATATAGATAGTATAAAAGGTAGTACAAAAAAGAAGTTAGAAGAAAATAAAGAACTGGCTATAATGAGCAAAAAATTAGCTACTATTATAAGAGATGTTCCTATAGAATTTAATCTAGAAGAGTTGGAGTATGGAAAATATAATGCAGAGGATATTTTAGATGTATTTAAATATTTAGGATTTACTAGTTTAATTCCAAGAATAGGAAAATTGGATGAGAGTAAACAAATAGACAATGAAGTTAATTTAGAAGTATCTAAATTAGAGAATATAGATGAATTTATAAATAAGGTAAAAGAAAATAAAGAATTAATAATAAAGACAGTAACAAGAGAAGGCAATATATTAGATAAAAAGATAATGTATATATTTTTAAGTTTAGATGGTAAAAAAATATATTATATAGAAGAAAATAACATACATAAGTTAGAATCTATACTTGCAAGTAATGAAATAAAGAAATTAGGATATAATCTAAAAGATGATTACATAGCGCTTAGACCATATGGAATAAAATTAGAAAACGTATATTTTGATATAACTATTGCAGAGTACTTAATTGACTCAATGTCATCTACATCATATGAATGTAGTGCAATAGCTATGAAATACTTAACTAAAAAAGTAAAAACAAAAGAAGAGTTATTAGGAAAAGGTGTAAAAGCTAAAAAATATCAAGATTTAGATTTTGAAGAACTAAGTAGCCATATATCTAAGATAATTGATACTGTAAAAAATGTAATACCAATAATGGAAGAAAACTTAAAAGAAAGTAATATGGATGGATTACTATATCATATAGAAATGCCTTTAGTTGAAGTACTAGCAGATATGGAGTATGAAGGTATAAAGGTGGATAAGGAAAAATTAAATGAATTAGGTTTACAATTTAAAGAAATAATAAAAAAACTTGAAAGTGAAATATATGAAATATCTGGAGAAAAATTTAATATAAACTCCCCAAAACAATTAGGAGTAATATTATTTGAAAAGTTAGGTCTTCCAATAATTAAGAAAACTAAAACAGGATACTCAACAAATGCAGAAGTATTAGATAAATTAAAAGACCAAAGTCCAATAATTAATAAAATTATAGAGTATAGACAAATAGTAAAATTAAATTCAACTTATGTAGAAGGATTATTATCTATAATAAATCCTATAGATGGAAGAATACATTCATCATTTAATCAAACTATAACTACAACAGGAAGAATTTCCTCGACAGAACCTAATCTACAAAATATACCTGTTAAACTTGAAATGGGAAGAAATATAAGAAAAGTTTTTATATCAGATAGAGGATGTAAATTAATAGATGCTGATTATTCTCAAGTTGAACTTAGAGTACTTGCTCATATGAGTCAAGATGAAACTATGATAGATGCATTTAAGCACAATGAAGATATACATACTAAAACAGCATCTCAGGTATTTAATGTTAGTATGAATGAAGTAACTAGTAAGCAAAGAAGTGATGCAAAGGCTGTAAATTTTGGTATTGTTTATGGTAAAAGTGATTTTGGCTTATCTGAAGACTTAAATATACCAGTAAAACAAGCAAAAGAGTATATAGAAAACTACTTTAATAAATATAATAAGATAAAGGAGTTTATGGATAATATTATAGAAAATGCTAGTAATAATGGGTATGTTACTACTATATTGAATAGAAGAAGATATATACCAGAAATAAAATCAAGTAATTTTATGTTAAGAAATGCGGGAAAAAGAGCAGCGATGAATGCACCGATACAAGGAAGTGCAGCTGATATAATAAAGATAGCGATGATAAATGTATATAAAAAGCTAGAAGAAAATAATTTAAAATCAAAACTTATACTTCAAGTTCATGATGAACTTATAGTAGAAACTATAGATAGTGAAATAGATATAGTAAAAAAAATAGTTAAAGATGAAATGGAGAACGCGGTAAGTTTAGATGTTAATTTAGATGTAGATTTAAATATAGGCGATTCTTGGTACGATACAAAGTAGGTGTTTTATGATTATATTAGGACTAACAGGAAGTATAGGATGTGGAAAAAGCAGCCTATCTAATATATTAAAAGATAATAATATAGATATAATAGATGCTGATGTTATATCTAGAAAAATTTTTGAAGATAAAAAACTTTTAACTTCAGTATTTGAACATTTTGGCGATGGTATAAAAAATAAGGATGGAAGTTTAAATAGGAAAGCTTTAGGTAATATAGTATTTAATGATGATAATAAACTTATAGAGTTAAATAATTTAACACATCCAAAAATTAAGGAAAGAGTGTTAAATGAAATAGAAAAAGTTAAATTATATAATAAAGATATAGTAGTAATAGATGCGCCTTTATTAATAGAAGGTGGTTATTTGGAAATAGTTGATAAGGTGTTAGTTATAACTTGTAATGAGGAAATTCAAATAAATAGAATACAAAAAAGGGATAATTGTAGCAAAGAAGAAGCTTTAAGTAGAATAAATTCTCAAATGACTCAAGAAGAAAAAGTAAAGTATGCAAATTATGTATTAGACAATTCTGGAGACTTAAAAACACTTAAAGATAAAACAAAAGAATTTTTATTATATATGAAGGAGAATTGGTATGACTAAGAAGAAAATATTTTTTGTTTTAGCTATCTTTATCATACTACTTACTTCTTTATTTATAGAAAAAGATATTATTAATAAAATATTATATCCTAAAAAGTATTCAGACTATGTTGAAATATATTCAAAAGAATTTGGTTTAGATGAAAACTTAGTATATAGTGTTATTAAAGTTGAAAGTAAGTTTAGAAAAGATGCTATATCTCATAAAGGTGCTAAGGGGCTTATGCAAATAAGTGATATAACTAGAGAATGGGCAAAAGAAGAAATGAATTTAGGAGATATAGATATATTTGATCCTGAAACAAATATAAAAATAGGTTGTTGGTATTTGAATAAATTATATAAAGAATTTGGGAGATTAGACTTAGTTATAGCAGCATACAACGGAGGTTCAGGTAATGTTAATAAATGGTTAAATGATGATAGTTATAGTAAAGATGGGAAGTCATTAGATTTAATACCATTTGAGGAGACTTCAGTGTATGTAAAGAAAATAACTAAGAATTATAAAATGTACAACAAGTTATATAGCAAGGAAGGTTAGACTAATGAAGAAGATAAAAATTATGACTATTATTCTAGTTATTATAGCTAGTTTAGTCGGATGTAGTATAGAAGAACAAGATGGAGAAGTTTTGGAGAGCAAACCTAGTGCAATAACTTCTAAAACTATAAATTTAACTATGATGCAACCTGAAACTATAAATCCAATAACTAATAAAAATAAATCAGTTGGTTATATAATGAATTTAATATATGATAGTTTATTTACTATAGATGAAAATTATAATACAGTTCCGCAATTAGTAGAAGAATATAAAATAGAAAATAGTGGTACATCTATAAACATTAAACTAAAAGATATTAAATGGCATGATGGAACTATATTAACTTCGAATGATGTAAAATTTACTATAGATTTAATTAATCAAAATATTGATAGTCCTTATAGTGAATTAGTTGATAATATATCATCTATATCAATAATTAATGATAAAGAATTTAGTATAAGTTTTAAAGAAAAATATGCTTTTTCTATAGATACATTGATATTTCCTATAGTATCAGAGAAGCATTTAGATAGTAATAATATAAATAATTATAAAAATAATTTAATAGGTAATGGAGCATACAAAATTAAAACATATGAAGAAAGAAAGAATTTATCATTAATTATTAATGATAGTTATTATGATGAACTTCCATCTACAGCGAAGAATATAAATGTAGAAATTGTACCAGATGAAGAAGCACAAGTATCTATGGTTATATCTTTAGATAGTGATATAGCAAAAATTTCATTAGATGATTTAAGTAAATTTTATGAAAAAGAATTTAAAACAACTACATATGAAGGTAGAGATTATGAATGTTTACTTTTTAATTATAATAATGAAATTTTTAAAGATATAAACTTCAGAAAAGCTATAATAAGCTCTATTAATAAGAATCAAATACTTGAGGAAGGTTATATAAATAATGCGACATTAATAAACTTTCCACTTAACTCTACATCGAAATATTATGATAAAGATATAAAAAGTTTAGAATACAGTAAAGAAAATGCTAAAAAATATCTTTTAGAAGTAAATTTTGATATTGATGGAAATACAGAAAAAGATGATAAGGAATCAGACTTAAAAATAAAAACTAAAGAAGATAGTATTGATAATAATATAATAAATACACAAAATAATAAAAAAGATAAACAAAAAGAAATAAATGATAAAATATCAAAACTAAATTTAAAAATAATAGTTAACAAAGATAATCCTGAAAGAATGAAGTCTGCCTATATAATAAGTGATAATTTAAAAGATATAGGAATAAAAAATACAATTGTAGAATTATCAAGTAAGGAAATGGATAATGCATTAAATGAAAAAAATTATGATTTAGCATTAGTTGGATGGGAATTATCTTTAGTACCTGATGCAACTAATATAATTGAGAATATAGGATATAAAGATGAAAAATTAAATAATTATGTTAATTCATTAAAAAATGCAACTACAAAGTCTCAAATAGCTGATATATATAAATCAATTCAAAAATATGTAAATGAAAATGCATTATTTATGAGCTTAGTTATTAGAAATGAGTATATAGTAAGTAATAGAAGAATAGAAGGTGAAATAAGTCCTAATAGTTTTGATATATATGAAGGTATTACAAATTTAGATATAGTAAAGTAGATACAAATATATTTAATAAATTAATCAAAATTTTTATATTAATCATTAAGTTAATTATTTTATTAAAAATAGAATGTAATTATGTATATTAAGATGAAAAAAGTATTAATATATTATATGAATTTTAATAATAACTGTATTAATTATCTAAATACAGTTATTATTAAAAGTATAATAAAAGTTAATCTATATAATAAATATATATAATTGACATTGTGAATGATCATATATATAAATAAGTAAAAGAGATTATATCAAATTTATATTCTGAGTTTTATATTAAAGGTACCCAAATAAATGGGTACTTTATTTTTATTCTTAAGACAAATATATTACTTATATATTTATGGATAAGATTGTAAATATAGTTATAGAAATTATTGTATTTGATCATAAAGAATACTTTGAATAATGTACTAAGTTGTTGGTAAAATGAAAAATATAAAAAAAGACTTCTATTGGGGGACAATAGAAGTCTAATGGGGGAGATTGAGTATGTTTGATTTTACATTAATATTATATCCAAATTGAATTTCTATATACATATAAATAAAAAATATATAGTATTATTTGTATACTTAAAGTTATTTAAGAGATTAACTCACATTAAAAAAATTATTGAATATAATATAAATAATCAAGGGGGGAGTATCTTGGAAGATAGAGTATATAAAGAGAATTTAAAAAGAACAATATTAGAAATGGCTCAAGAAGAAATTAGTAATTATCCATCTCAAAAAGCTGTTAAGAAATATTTTGAAAGTAATATAGATAAAATTATAAATGAAAATATAAAAAGCTATTTAGAAGATACAAATGAAAATAAATTATATTCAAAAATATTAAAAATAGGGTCTAGTCAAGAAAATATTCAATCTGTAGCCAAAGTAATAAAATCAGATGGGTTATTAAAATCCAAAAATGAACTGATTAAATTTGCTAAATATTTAGGAATTGATATCAATATAAAAGGTTCATATATTCAAATTTTAAAAAGAATCTCTAATTATATATATTTAAATAGAAAAGAATACTCTAAACGATATGTATTTTATAGAAGTGAAGATAAAGAATATATATTAGAGCCAGAGAAAATAAAGATAGATTTAATAGAAAGCTATAAATTTAAAACAAGAAATGATATGAAATCAATAGCTAAGTTGTTAAATATAAATGTAGATGATGAAGATTGTGCTGAAGATATAAGAAGAAAAGTTATAAATTATATTATGAGAGAAAAAATCACAAAGAAAAAATAATTTTATAAAATTAAAGATACAGATATAAGTGTCTTTAATTTTTTTTTATTAGCATATAATATAAATGAGAAGACAGAAGGAGTTGATATGCTATAAAAAAGAGAAATTTTATTAAAATAATTTTGATAATAATTATAGTGTTAATATCTTTAATTATAGAAATAAAATTATTTCCTCCTAGAAAAGAAATAAATATAATAACCTATAATATACATAGTGGTCTTAATAAAAATATGTTTCCTACACTTTTTGATACAATTGATTTTTTAAAACAATCTAATGCAGATATAATTTGTCTACAAGAGGTTAATGAATCTGCTAGAGCTGGATTTCAAGTTAGTAGTTTTAAAGAAGAGTTAAAAATGAATGCCCATTTTGGAGCAAATGTTGTAAATTTAGGATTTAATTACGGCCTAGTTACGTATTCTAAATATCCTATTAAAGATGAAGAACATATATATTTAAGTAGTTTTCGTGAACAACGTGGTATGTTGCATACGGTAGTTAAAGTTGACTATCGAAAGCTACATATAATAAATGTACACTTAGGTTTAGATAATGAAGAAAGAGAAATACAAATGAGAGAATTAATAGATTTCATAAAAAAATTAGGGGATGAGCCATATATAGTAGTAGGAGATTTTAATCAAGGAGGAGTAACTGTAGATCAAGATATATTAACAGATGTTGCTAAAGAATTAGGAAAATCTAATATATTAACTTTCCCAACTGGTCTAGATAGAATAGACTACATATTTGTATCTTCAAATGTAGAAGTTATAGACTATGATGTCGTTATAAAAGATATGTCAGATCATTATCCGTTATTTGCAAAAGTAAAAATATAATATCTTTAAATTTATACTCATAAATACTAGACAAGTTAAATATATATTAGTAAGAAAATTTTTAAAGGGGGATTAACTAATGAATAAAAGAAGAACGATATACAAAGGATTTAATAAAAGAAGAAAAAATAAAATTATAAAAGTATACATAATAGGTTTAGGGGTGTTTTTATCATTAATTTGTGGATATATACAATTTAAAAATAGTAATATATTTAATAATATAAAAGAAAAAATTGCATCTATTGAATTGAACATACCATTTACTGATTTTAAAAAATTAAATAATAGTGGATTAGAAATATTCAAATATGAAGATATATCTAAAGAAATAGAAAATGTAAAAAATGATAGTAGTGAATTAAAAGATAATGAAGTTAGTGAAGATATAAAAATTGCAAAAGTAAAAAGCTGGAATATATATACAATACAGGTAGCTTCAGTTGAAGACAAAAATGAAATTGAAAAGATAGAAGCAGTATTAAGTGAACAAAAAATACCTTTTTCTACTTTAGAAATTGATGGAGTAAATAAGGTTCAGACATATGTATCTTTTGATAAAGAAAGTATAAGAAATTATTTAGAAGATATAAGAATATTATATCCAGATGCATTTTTAGCAGAAGTAAAAATGCCTGTTTTATCATTAGAGTATACTAGTAAATACTCATATTTAGAAAAAATATCAGAACAATTAGAAAGTCTTATAGATAATTTTGAACTAGAGTCTAAATTATGGATAAGTAGTAAAGAAAATATAAATTTAGAGGAGTATAATACTATATTAACTAATAGAAAAGATATAGTTGAGAATATAGAAAAAGAAGTAGAGAAAATTGATTATAATGGAGCTAATTTATTTAAAACAAATTTAATTACATATCTAGATAATATAGATAAAAATATAGAAGAAGCTTCTAAATCTACAAATGAGCAGAAGTATAATATAAGTGAAGGAATATATTTAAATAATTTACAAGGTTATTTAAGTTTTATAGATTCTATTCAATAGATTTAAGATATTATTTATA
>CAJFPU010000057.1 GCA_904418825.1 uncultured Romboutsia sp.
GAAATTATAGTTAGCTTTGTAAGAACATTAGCAAAACCGAACCCTAAGTTTGTTTCTTTAAAACTTGTAGGATTAGATGAAAATTCAGACTATGAAATACTTGGAGAAAACCTAATAGTAGGTGGAGATGAACTAATGAATATTGGTTTAAATGTTCCTGAGTTAAAAGGAGACTATCAAGCTAAAATGTGGAGATTAAAAAAAGTTAAATAAACTTAGTTATAGCTGTTATGATGATACATCCTTTAGGTATTTTAGTTTCTCAAAATTTGGGATATAGGGACTAAACTTAATGATTTTATAATTATAAATTTACTGTGGATGATATTTTCAATTCCTTTAATAATATTAGGACCTGCAACTTATGCAGGTCTTAAGTGTATTGAAGAATTAAAAAATGAAAGTGCACATAATATTTTTATAGTATATTTAAATAAATTTAAAGAAAATTTTTTAAGTTATATGTTAGGATTTAATACATTGTTAGGAGCATTAATAGTTTTTGGATATTTAGCAATTAATATATTTAATATATCAAATATTTTTATTAAGCTATAAATATAATTTAAGAACTAATTTATATTAATTTAGCATGAACTATAGTACGAGCATCTTTAAATTCATAGCTACAAGTATATAAAGTTATAATTTTATCTGAAGTATCTATACTTATATCAGATTTATACATTGATTTTTCGGTAATATAATTTAAATACTCTTTAAACTCATTATCAGCATTAAAGTCTATTTTTAAGTAATCTTCATTGTTTAAGTCAGCAACATATACTGAAAAAACTTCATAAGTATATGTTTTTCCTTTATATTCAATTTCTATTAAATTATTTTCTTTAAAAAATGATTCAGTTTTAAACTGAACTAAATCACCAAACATAGTTTTATTTTTCATATGATGACCATAAAGTATTACACAGTTATCGTTTTCAAAATTATTTCTATAATCCATAAAAATACTACCAGAAGAAAGTGGATTTTTATAAAAGTCATGAGTTAAGTAAAATTCATTGTCACTTCCTTGAACTACAGGATAGTCTATATTTGTGTTGTTTATTTTAATCCAAAGTCTATAATCTTTATTTTCGTTATAAAGTTGTTGATATTTATCTTTGTTTTGATTTTCTTTTTGAATATTTTCTCTAATATCAGTGTATACTTTATCAGCTTTTTTATATTCAGATAATTTTATGTAAATAGAAAAGCAAGAAAATATTAATATTAAGGTTAAAATAATATTAATTAGTATTTTGATTAGTTTTTTCAAATAATCACCCCTATAGTATTATACAGTAAATTAAATAAATCTTACCATATTAAAAGAATTATTTCATAAAAAATAATAACTAACAATAAGGTTATATAATATATCAAATATAAAAAAAGTTATAAAATTATGTTTAAGAATAAAAATACTAGGTATATATATAACATAATAAAGTATTAATAAAAAAATTAATATAGAGAGGTAATTTAATTATGAAAAAATTTGTATGCGTAGTATGTGGATATATACATGAAGGAGAAACTGCTCCAGAAATCTGTCCAGTATGTAAGGTTGGGGCTGATAAGTTTGAAGAAATGAAAGGTGAATTAAAGTGGGCTGATGAGCACAGAATAGGTGCAGCTCAAGGTGTAGATGAAGAAATACTTGAAGGATTAAGAGCAAACTTTATTGGTGAATGTACAGAGGTTGGAATGTATTTAGCAATGGCTAGACAAGCTGATAGAGAAGGATATCCAGAAGTTGCAGAAGCTTATCAAAGAATAGCATTTGAAGAAGCAGAACATGCTGCTAAATTTGCTGAATTATTAGGAGAGGTAGTAGTAGCTGATACTAAGAAAAACTTAGAAATGAGAGTTGAAGCTGAATATGGAGCAACTGAAGGTAAATTAAAAATAGCTAAGAAAGCTAAAGAATTAGGTCTTGATGCAATACATGATACAGTTCATGAAATGTGTAAAGATGAAGCTAGACATGGTAAAGCATTCTTAGGATTATTACAAAGACATTTTAATAATTAATATATATACATCCTTTAATAAGGGTGTATTTTTTATGTATAAGTAAAATATTAGATGAAATTTTTTGCGAAAATAAATATAATGTAGAATATATAAAAAATACTTAATCTTTGGTAATATATGATTTATATAAATATATAAGAGGAGAAAAGATATGGCAAAATATGCAAAGGTACAAAAGAATATAGATGGAAAGGAAAAATATTCTATAACACCACAAATACCTGGTGGATATATAACTCCTGAAAATCTTATAAAGATAGGAGAAGTAGCTAAAAAATATAATGCTTCATTAAAATTAACTTCTGCTCAAAAAATATGCATAGGTAATTTAAAAGAAGAAGACATAGATAATATATGGAAAGAATTAGATATGGAACCTGCAATAAAAAATATATGCTCAGTAATTAATATTGAAGTATGCTCAGCTAACTTTTGTAAAAGGTCTAAATATCCTATAATAGGTATAGGAATGAAGCTTACTAAAAAATTTCACGGCAAAGAACTACCGGGAAAGGTTAAAATTGCAGTAGCAGGATGTAAAAATGCTTGCATAAATGCATATACGAAAGATATTGGTGTATTATCTAGTTTAGATGGAAAGTTGTTTATAGTAGTAGGTGGAAAAGGTGGATTTAATCCAAGAAAGTATGATTTATTAGCTGAAGGTCTATGTGAAGCTGAAGTTATAAAAGTGATTGATAATTTATTAAGTTATTATAAAGAAAATGGATTAGAAAAAGAAAGACTTTCTAGTTTTATAGATAGGGTAGGTATACAAAAAATAAAAGAAAATGTTCTTTAGATAATAAAAACAAAAATATAGTATATTTAAATCAGAATTATATTTTAAATACAACCAAAAGGTGAAGTAAATTATGAATACAAGAGGATTAAATATTATAAAAATATTATTAAATTCGGTAGAACCTGTAAGTAGTCTTGCACTATCACAAGAAATAGGATGTTCTAAAAAAACCATACAAAATGAAATAAAGGATATAAATAAAGAACTTAAAAATGGTGAAATTGTTTCAATAAGAGGTGTAGGCTATAAGCTAGAAGGAAATGTTGATGATATAGATATTAAAATAAGCAATCTATATGAGTATGATAGAATTGAGTACATAATAAAGAAAATTATAAATATAAGTTCTACAGATAAAGATACTATAAAACTTGAAGACTTAGCAGACTCAATGTATGTAAGTTTATCAACAGTTAAAAATGATTTAAAAGAAGTTAAAAAAATATTAGATGAATACAATTTAAAAATAAGTTCAAAACATAAACAAGGAATTTGCATAGAGGCATCAGAAGAATATATAATCAAATTTATAATAAATTATTCAAATAAAGCTGATAATAGTTTAAATATAAAAGACTTTTTAAGTAATAATATAATTGAAAATATATTTAGTATAAAGAAAATATTATTAGATACATTAAATTATGAAAATATGATTTTAACAGACAATGAGTTTAAAAATATAGTAAATTATATAAGTATATATTTAAGTAGAAATAATACTAATCAAATAGATTTTATAAAAGAATACATAAAAAACTATAAAATAAAAAAGGAAAAGCCTATAAGTGAAGATGAACAGTTCTTAATAAAAAAATCTATAAAAGAGTTTTGTAGAGATTTAAATCTTGCAACATCTATAAATATATCGCATGACAAAATATTCAAAGAGTGTCTATTTAATCATATATGTAATTTATATAAAAGAGCTGATTTAAATATAAATCAATATGAAATAACTGCAGGAGAAATAAAGCTTAAATATCCTTTTGCATTTGAGCTTGGTAAAATAGCGAAAAAAACAATAGAAAAAAACTTAAATATGGAAATAAGTGAAGATGAAATTGGAAATATTGCACTTCATATAGGAGGAGCACTTGAAAGAATTGATAAAAGTGATGAAAAAAAGGTATATAAAACTATAATAGTATGTACTTCTGGTGTAGGTACATCTATGTTAATCAAATCTAAGCTTGAGAATATATTTAAAGAAAGACTAGAAATAATAAAAGTTATTCCTTCATACTTAGTAGATTATATAAATGTTTTAGATATAGATTTTGTAATATCCACAGTTGAAGTAAATTTAGAGGATATTAATGTAATAAAAGTATCTCCAATGCTTACTGATAAAGAAATAAAATTAATAGAAAAATATATAGAAACAGAAAATGTTTATATAAATTTAGATATACAAAATTTATTTAGTAGTGAATTATTTTTCAAAGATATAAAGGCTGAAACTCGTTCACAAGTAATTGATATAATGTCTAAAAAATTAGTTGAAAAAGGTTGTATAAATGAGGCTATGAGGCAATCATATTTTGAAAGAGAAACAATAGCAACTACAGAAATAGGAAATATGGTAGCTATACCACATGGTGCTACTGGAGAAATCTATGAAAATAAAATAGCAATAGGTATATTAAAAGAACCTATTTCCTGGGAAGTAGGAAAAGTAAGATTGGTTATAATGTTTGCCTTAGATAAAGAAAAAATCTTAGATTATGAAGATGTATTTTCAAATATATACAAAAGAGTAGATTCTATTGCCAAGGTAATAAGTATATATGAGAATAAAAGCTATGAAAAGTTTATAAAATTATTTAAATAAATAGTACATATAGGTAAATTTCTCTTTTAAATAAGAGAAATTTTTTAACTTTCACGGAAAACATTTTCAAAATATTATATAAATATAAGGAAATACAAGGAGGGAAATAGATGATATATACAGTAACATTAAATCCATCTATAGATTATGTCATAAACGTAAATAACTTAAATCTAGGTACTGTAAATAGGGTAAATGAAGAAAATATATATCCTGGGGGAAAGGGAATCAATGTAAGTAATATACTTAATGAATTAGGATATAAAAATACAGCACTAGGATTTATAAGTGGATTTACTGGAAAATATATAGTAGATTCTATGAAAGAAAAAAATCTAGACTGTGATTTTATAGAACTTTCAAATGGATTCACTAGAATAAATGTAAAAATAAAAAGCAGCGAAGAAACAGAAGTAAATGGCAAAGGTCCAAACATTAGTAAAGAAGATTTACAAAAACTTTACGATAAAATAGATAACTTAAAAAATGAGGATATATTAGTACTTGCAGGAAGTATACCATCTACTTTAGATGATAAATTATATGAAAATATAATGAAAAGATTAGAAGATAAAAATATAAAAATTGTAGTAGATGCAACTAAAAACTTATTATTAAATGTATTAAAATATAATCCTTTTTTAATAAAACCAAATAATCATGAATTAGAAGAAATGTTTAATGTAAAATTAAACTCTATAGAAGATATAGCTAAATATGCTAAGAAGTTACAAGATATGGGAGCAAGAAATGTATTAATATCTATGGGAAAAGATGGTGCATTACTTCTTACAGAAAATAATGAAGTATTTATAAGTAACGTACCAAAAGGAACTGTCAAAAACTCTGTGGGCGCAGGAGACTCTATGGTTGCAGGATTTATAGCAGGATACTTAAATACTAATAAATATGAAGAAGCTTTAAAATTAGGTGCAGCATGTGGAAGTGCTACAGCATTTTCAAATGATTTAGCAACTAAAAATTATATAGATAGTTTAATAAATGGTATAGAAGTTAAAAAGATAAAATAATATATTACAAATTAAAATTATAGAGGGGTGATAAAGATGAGAATAATTGATTTATTAGATAAAAAATCTGTCACACTAAATTTAGTAGCATCTACAAAAATAGAGGCTATAGATAAAATGGTAGATTTAGTAGAAAATAGTGGGAATTTAAATAATAAAGAAGAATACAAAAAAGCAATAATAGCTCGTGAAGAAATGAGTACAACGGGAATAGGAGAAGGTGTTGCAATACCACATGCAAAAACTAAAGCAGTAGATAAAGCATGTTTAGCAGCAGGTGTATCAAAAGATGGTATAGATTATGAATCTTTTGATGGAAGTTTATCTCATTTATTCTTTATGATAGCAGCACCAGATGGAGCTAACGATACTCACTTAGAAGTATTATCAAGACTATCTACAATACTTATGGATGAAGAATTTAGAAATAACTTAATAAATACAACTTCAATAGATGAATTTATATCTTTAATAGATAAAAAGGAAAGTGAAAAATTCCCTGAAGAAACTAAAGAAGTTGTAGAAGAAGTAGTAGCTGACTCTAAATATCCTACAGTACTTGCAGTTACAGCTTGCCCAACAGGAATAGCGCACACTTTCATGGCGGCAGAAAGTTTAGCAAAGACTGCAGAGAAAAAAGGAATATCTATAAAAGTAGAAACTAATGGTTCTTCAGGAGCTAAAAATGTATTAACTAAAGAAGAAATAGAAAATGCAACTTGTATAATAGTAGCAGCAGATAAAAATGTTGAAATGGCAAGATTTAATGGAAAGAAAGTTATAATAACTAAAGTTGCTAATGGTATACACAAAGCAGATGAACTTATAGAAAAAGCATCAAAAGGTGATGCACCAATTTACAATCATAGTGGAGATTCAGTATCAAGTAGTGAAGATAATGAAGATGAAAGTTTTGGTAGAAAAATATATAAACACTTAATGAATGGTGTTTCAAATATGTTACCATTTGTTGTTGCAGGTGGAATATTAATAGCTGTAGCATTTTTAATAGATACAATGCTTGGTCAAGTAGGTGGAACAAACTTTGGTTCAAATACTCCAATAGCAGCATTTTTAAAAAGTATTGGAGATTTAGCATTTAGTTTTATGTTACCAGTTTTAGCTGGATATATAGCTTATTCAATTGCTGATAGACCAGCTATGGTTGTAGGTTTTGTTGCTGGTGTAATAGCAAAAGATGGTGGTTCTGGATTTTTAGGTGCTTTAATAGGAGGTTTCTTAGCAGGATATGTAGTAGTTTTGCTTAAAAAGTTATTTAGTAAGCTTCCTCAGTCATTAGATGGTATAAAACCAGTATTGTTATTTCCATTGTTTGGAACACTTTTAATTGGTATATTAATGACATTTATAATACTTCTTCCAACTGTAGCAATAAATAATGCAATGGTTAACTTCTTAGCAAGTCTTGGTGGAACTTCAAAAGTATTACTTGGTTTAATATTAGGTGCTATGATGGCAATAGATATGGGTGGTCCTATAAATAAAGCTGCTTATGTATTTGGTGTGGCATCACTTGATGCAGGTCAATATGAAATAATGGCAGCTGTAATGGCAGGAGGTATGGTACCACCACTTTCAATAGCTCTTTGCACAACATTCTTTAAAAGTAGATTTACTAAAGAAGAAAGAGAGTCAGGTAAGGTAAATTATGTAATGGGGCTATCATTTATAACTGAAGGTGCAATACCTTTTGCAGCAGTAGATCCACTTCGTGTAATACCAGCTTGTGCTGTAGGTTCAGCAGTTGCAGGAGCATTAAGTATGTTATTTAATGCATCACTTAGAGCACCTCATGGTGGAATATTTGTTGTACCAGTTGTTACAAATCCTATTATGTACTTAGTAGCAATAGTAGTTGGTTCATTAATAGGTATGACTTTATTAGCGATTTTAAAAAAGCCTTTAGATAAATAAGCATAAAATAAAAATCCTTATAGATACTTAAACTTATCTATAGGGATTTTTTTTATACTTAATGATATTTAAATACTTTAAAAAGTGTGAATAAGTTCTAAATCTAAGTGATATAAATAAACAAATCTAGATATCATCGATACATCTTTAAAGTGATATGGATATATATACGTAGATAATAAATACTTTTATTATTTAAGTAGTATTATAAAAGAGTGTGACTTAAGTATTTTACAGTTTACACTCTTTTAAATTTCAGATTTATATATTAAATTATTATTTAATTAGAGTTATAAGATTTGAAAAAGATATACTTATATTTTTAGATTTTTTATCTATAAATATAGAAACAAGTCCAATTAATATATTAAGTAATGTTATACAAATAGAAGAAACTATGTAATCTAAATTAAAAATTATTAAAGCTCCTTTATATAAACAAATTATACATAATATTATTAAACATAAATATCCTACATGGGTAAAAAATATTTTCTTAAAAATCTTAGAAGTATTTTTATATTTTTCAATATCTAAATTGTGTAAATTACTTAAATCTTTTTCAATTGATGGATCACAACAAAATTTTATAAACTCATTTAAAATAAATAAAAATAAATTAAATAATGTGAAAAACATCATTGTAATTCTTAATAATAAATATAAATCATTAGCCTCATTACTAATATAATTGCTAAGTACAGCTATGCATACAGGATCAAATATTAAGAAAAATATAGTTAATATTTTTAATAATTTTTCTTGTAATAATATTTTTTTCAATTTAAGTATTTTAGGTATGTCTATACATGTAAGCTTTTTTATCATACAAATCCTCATTTCTTTAAATAATTAACAAATTATATTATACGATAAAGTGTCGAAATATGAAATATACTGTATTAAAAAATAAAAAAATAGTGTTGTAAATTATAAATCAAGCTATTGTTTTATATTTAATTTTATTGGCATTCTAAACAACAAGTATATTAAAGCATTTTTATTAAAAGGATATATTGGATATATATATGATTTTCCTGTTATAGTTTTGTTTGTTGAAATTAATAGTAGAATTAGTATTAATCCTATTATAAACCCCCATATATCAAATATAGCTGTAAGTATAAGAAGTAATATTCTACAAAGTTTAATAGCAAAGCCTAATTCAACACTTGATTGAGCGAAACCTCCAAGTGCTACTATAGACATATAAAGTATAGTATCAGGTATAAACCATTGTGTTTGAACTGCAAAATCTCCAAGTATTAACGCTCCAACAACAGATAATGACATTCCTAAAGCACCAGGAGTATTTAATGATGCTAATTTTAATGAATCTACAGCTATTTCAAGCAGTAAAAACTGAATAGCTAGAGGAACTGCATAATTTGTATCAGGTTTTATAAACTGTATCCAAGTAGGAAGCATGTCTAAATATTCTATTAAAAGTAGATAAAGAGGTGTTAGTATTAAAGTATATAAAAGTGTAAAATTACGTATAAATCTAAGATAATTACCTGTTATAATTGGTTGATAATAATCATCTACTTCTTGCATAAAGTCAAATATACTTACGGGTAAAATTATTATATTTGGGCTATTATCTATAATTAACACTATCTTTCCCTCTAATATATGAGAAGATGCTACATCTGGTCTTTGTGTAGTTTTTATTTTAGGAAATGGATTGTACCATTTTGATTTAGTAAGAGTTTCTACTAAACTTTGATCTCCCATTGTAAGAGATCTTACATTTATACTGTTTAATTTATCTTTTATTAATTTTATCTCATCAGGATAGGCTAATCCATCTAAATATCCAATAACAACCTTTGTTTTTGACTTATTACCTATATTTAAAGATTCAAATATTAAATTTTCATTATGTATTCGTCTTCTTATAAGAGCTGTGTTTGTAGTTAAAGTTTCTACAAATCCATCCTTTGAACCTTTTAGACTTTGTTCCTTTGTGGGTTCTTCAATCTCTCTATGAGGATAAGAATGTATATCTAAAATTATAGCTTCATCAAATCCATCTATAAGTATTGCAACAAATCCTGTTAGTATATTTGATATTATTTTATTTATTTCATTTTCTTTGTCGACTTCTATGTGAGCTATAAATTTATTTATAAAATTAGTTGTATTTTTTGTTGCATTTATTTCTTCTTTTTTTATAGATAAACATCTACTTAAAATCTTTTCCATAAAGTCATCATCTATAAGTCCGTCTACAAAGAAGAAGTAAGATTTTCTTTCGCCAATTAAAATTTCTCTCTTTAATAAATCGAAGCTTTTTTTTAGTTTTAATTTTGAAGTTATTAAATCATAGTTTTTATCAATATCTTTATATAGTTTAATTTCAATCACCTCAGTTTTATAATAATGATATCTAAAAATAGCCTTTAAAGTATATAGTTTACATATTTTATAAAAAAATACATAGGTTTATTAACTTTTAAAATAATTAATATAAAGTGTAAAGTATTGATTTAATATAGGTTATATACTAAAAATAAATTTATATGTAATATACAAAGGATAAAAATTGAAAAATATGCTAAAAATGTAGAATTAAATTCATATAAGTTTGTATAGATATAAAAATGATAATTATAAATTTTTATCATTGTAGAATGTAAAATAAAGACGTATTTTTAGGTATAATTTTAATAATTTTTATAATAAGTTCTTATAATACATTAATATTTATAAATGAAAATAAGATATAAAGAAATAATTGTAAAAATATGCTATAATTATAAAGTCAATAAAAAGATTAATGTAAGAGATTGGAGTGAAATTTTGGATAATATAAAAATATCAATACGTTCAATAATGATTTATATATTAATTATGATAATTGGAGAAATCATAATTAATAGTAATTTAATAATTCTTGATAACAATTTATACAACTTAATAAGCATTTCAATTATTCAGCTTATATCATCAGGATATCTATTATATATTATAAAAAAATTTTATATATGGGAAGATATAGGATTTTCAAAGATAAACAAAAAGAATTTAATATGGTTTGTACCATATATATTTATATTAATACCAATGATATATACATTCATAGAAGGTATATACAAAAATATATCATCTTTTGATAGTATAACTTGGATAAGTATATTTATGATACTTATAGGAACTATAACGGCGGGGTTTTCAGAAGAAGTAATGTTTAGAGGTATGTTACTAAATGATTTAAAAAATAAAATATCATTAAAAAATGCAATGATTATAAGTAGCTTAGGATTTTCAATTTTACATATCACAACAATATTTTCTGGAAAAACATTAATTGAAGCTCTAGCTAATGTAATAGTTTCAAGTTTACTAGGATTTTCTTTTGCACCACTAGCTATCATATTAAATAATATATTGCCTTTAGTTATTTTCCATATTTTATGGAATTTTATAATTATAGCATCTTCTACTGTGGGAATAAGTATATCAAAGGTGTATTTATTCTGTAACCCTATAAATATTATAATATCAATTATTTTATGGATTATTATCATAAAAAAACAGAAAAAGAGTATATTTACTAAAAATAAACTAGTACTTATTGAAAAGTTAATAAATAGCTTATAAAAAGATATTGTAAATCATTTATCAAGAGTAAAGCTTAATGTATGATACTCTGAATGTAGTATAAAACAGGGTTAAGGGATTTTTAATATGACTATTAATAATTTTAAGGATATATAAATTAAAATCTAATGGATTAAAGACTGAACTAGCATTTGAAAAGGTATTAAATCTAGCTAAAAACACATATGATGAGGTTTTACTTTTAGAAAAACTAAGTGATGATGAGTTAGAAAAGTATATAAATATGGTTAAATATAAAAAAGACAGGTCCCGACTCCTGTCTTTTTTATGGAATATGAAAAATTTATTAAATGAGTATGAGTAATATAATAAGGATGCACTTAAATTATATCCCAATATAAAGACTTTATACATTTAATTAGAAATTTTATAAAATTTATAGTATGTATTATATAGACTAAAAATAGAATTAAGATAAGTGAAGAAAAGAATTAGTTTGCAAAAGATTTATATACAATATGTAATTAATCTGTTGTGCTAGTTATTTTACTAAACATATTGAAATTGCTATATAAAGTTTTCTAACTATCAAAATATATCTTGTTAAACTCTAGTATTTTCAA
>CAJFPU010000058.1 GCA_904418825.1 uncultured Romboutsia sp.
CCCTGACTCAACTTCTAATAAAGGTGCAAGTGATCCTTTTAAATTTAATTTTTGTGAACGAAGTATTGCAAATACTGATGCTGCATCTGTAGATGCTACTACTGCACCTATAAGTAAACCTTCTAGTAATGTAGTTTTTAATACAATATGTGAAAATAATCCTGTAAGAGTTGCTGTTATTATTACTCCTACAGTCGACATAAGTATAGATTGTACTGCTGATGGTTTTGCCATTGACCAGTTAGTTCCAAATCCTCCGAAAAACATTATGATTACTAATGCAATTGAGCTTAGCTCTTGGGTTAGTTCGTAATCTGAAAATTGTATTCCTACAATACCATCAGATCCAAATAACATACCTAATGCAATAAAGATAAGTAGTATTGGAACTCCAAATTTGTATAATACTTTACTTGATGTTATTGAAATTAATAACACTAAACTAGATATAATCATTAATTGAATCATAAAGTATAATCCTCCCTAATTATTTATATTAAGTTAATAAATTATATTTTACTATATTTTATATAAAATTTATATTTTATGAATATATATTAATTATATTCATAAAATATAAATTTAATTATAATAAAAAAGGTAATGCTACATAGTAGCAATACCTTCTTGAGTTTCTGGAATTATCTTTTTAATTTTTTTGTAATAAGTAAACATTAAAGGAAGAGATGCTGCTATCCATGCAATTGGATCTGATAAACATATTCCTGCAAATCCAATATACTTTGGTAGTATAAAAACAACTAAACTTCTAGCTACTAATTCATAAACACCTGCCATCATAGGAACAAAAGATTCACCCATACCTTGTAATACATTTCTATATATAAATATACCTCCTAAAAATATCATAAATACAGCTGAATAATTTAATACTTGTTGAGTATATCCAATTATCTCATCAGTTGGGTTTTCTATAAATATCATTACAAAATATTTTGCAAAAAATACTAAAATAGCCGCTGCTATTAAACTAGTTACTAAAGTAATATAATTCATTACTTTCATTCCGCTTACTATACGGTCATATCTTTTTGCACCTAAATTTTGACCTGCATAAGTTGCTATTGCAACACCATATGACATTAATGGTTGCATAACTAATTGAAGTATTTTAGATGATGCTGTATAAGATGCTATAACATTTGAACCAAATACATTTACAGCACTTTGAACTATAATTGTACCAACTGCTGTTACTGAAAATTGAAGTCCCATTGGTATAGCAATTTTTAAATGTGTTTTATAATAATCTTTTTCTACATTAAAATCTTCTTTTTTAAGTCTTAAAACTTCGAATTTCTTATAACTAAATGCTAAACAAAGTAGTGCAGAAACTCCTTGAGCTATATTTGTAGCATAAGCCGCTCCAGCAACTCCCATTTTAAAATTAATAATAAATACTAAATCTAATACTATATTAAGTATTGATGATATTATTAAAAAATATAATGGCGTTTTACTATCACCTAAAGCTCTTAATATTCCAGCTGCCATATTATAAGCAGTTTGAGTAAATATACCTGCAAATATTATTGTTATATATGTGTTTGCATCGTTTAAAATATTATCTGGAGTATTCATCATTAAAAGTAATGGATTTTTTAATATTAATGCTATTGCTGTAATTATTATTGTTAAAATCGCTGTTAATTTTATATTACTAGCTACTGCTTTTTTTACTCCATCTTCATCTTTTGCTCCAAATTTTTGAGAAACTAATATGGAAAAACCACTTGTTAATCCCATTATCATTCCATTTACTAAAAAGAACATTGAGCCTGTAGAGCCTACCGCTGCTAATGCTTCAACTCCTACAAATCTTCCAACTATTATAGTATCAACCATACTATATAATTGTTGAAATATGTTTCCTATAAGTAGTGGTATAGAAAATAGTACGAAAATTTTTAAAGGACTTCCTTTTGTCATATCGTTTGTCATAATTCACCTCTAATTTATTTAATTTTAAATAAAAAATTCTATTTGCTAATATCGCCAACGACTTAGTCCGTTGATCAAAATTAATTATTTGATTAAAATTTATCCATATAAAATATATGATACTTTAATATAAAAATGCCTGAACATAAATTATATATTTAAGTTTATGTTTATGTCAATTAAATATATTATTTATCAATAATTTATTTTAATTATTAAATTTCTTTATTATATATCTAATATAATAAAACTTAAATATTTGTTTATTTTTAAAAATCTAAAATGGATAAGCACTTTATATTTTAAATATTAATATATATTATTAAAGTCTATAAAAGGAGATATAAAATATGCATAGAAATCCTAAGCAACATCCATTCTCTATGAATCCTCAAATGTTTAATATGTACCCATATCTTTTTTTTGGTGCACCACAAATGATGTATCCACCTATGTATTTTTCAAATATGCCACTATATAAATCAAGCTCAAATATGCCTATTCCTCCGTTAAAGGATTATGGTCCTGAACCATTTGTGATTGATATTGAAGAAGCTACTGAACAAAATAATACTTTTCGTACTGCTTTATGGACAGGAGATAATCTACAAGTTACATTAATGTCAATTGATATTGGAAATGATATAGGTTTAGAAGTTCATACAAATGGAGATCAATTTATACGTATAGAAGATGGTGATGCACTTGTTATGATGGGAGATAGAGAAGATAACTTAGATTTCCAAAGAAGAGTTTCTGGAGATTCTGCTATTATGATACCTACTGGGAAATGGCACAATATAATTAATATTGGTAATAAACCACTTAAATTATATGCTATTTACGCTCCACCAGAGCATCCAAAAGGTACTGTTCATAATACTAAACAAGATGCAGAAAATACAGAGTCTAATAGAATTTATTAATAACTTTTTTATACTTACTTAGTATACAACACAAAAACTCTATGTATAAGTTTTACTTATACATAGAGTTTTTGTTAAAAGAATTTATAAGATTTATCATCTATCTATTTTAGTTATTCATTAGATTTTAACGCATCAATCATATCAACCTTTTTTAATTTAATATGCATCATAATCATAACTATCATTGAAAAAAATATAGTTATAAGTGCTGATAATAAATAACCTTTTACAGATATATTTGGATACATCATCATATTATCAGTCTCTGATGTGTAAAGTATAAATGAATGTAATAATTTACCTAAGAAAGATCCTACTAATATACCTAATAAAGTAAGTATTATATTTTCTCTTAATATATACATTGTAACTTCATTATCATAAAAACCTAGTACCTTTATAGTGGATAATTCTCTAATTCTTTCAGATACATTTACATTGTTTAAGTTATATAAAACTACAAAAGCAAGACAACCAGATGCTATTATTATTACTAACATAATTACATCTAAATTAGCACTAGATTCTTCTGTTGATTTTTTAATATCAGACATTAATGTTATATTTATAACGTTGTCACAATTCATAATCTTATCTGATATTTCTTCCTTATCCATTTTCTTAGAATTAAAGTTTAGGAGTTCCATATTGTACTTTGGATTCTTATCAAAAGTCTTTTCATAATATGATGGTGACATATAAATATAATGTGCAAAATAATTCTCACATATATTATCAACTTTTACTTTATAAGGATTATTTTCTTCATTATTTAATGTTATTATATCACCAACTGATACACCTAAAAGCCTAGCTAATTTTTCAGTTATTATAACACCGTTATCGGATATTTTATATTCTTTTTCAGATTTTCTATCATTTAATATTATAAAATTATTAATTTTATCTATATCTTTTGGTACATATAGAGTAGCACTTTGTTTATTAATGTCTTTTTTACCAAAAAGTACTGTTTCTTGATGTATACTTAAATTATCTTCATAGCCTTTTAGATTTTTTAAAGTCTTATTGTACTCTTTTTTTTCTTTATCGCTAGAATTATCATTAAATATTACCATAGCTTCATATTTCCATAACTTGTTAAATTGCTTTTGTAGCATACCATTATTAGAATCTTGAAGCCCATATCCAGTAACAAGCATTGCCATACATCCTGCAATTCCAAATACAGTCATTATCATACGTTGCTTATATCTAAAAATATTTCTAAAAGTAACTTTTTGATTAAAGTTTAATCTTTTCCATAAAGGAGTAATTCTTTCTAATAATATTTTCTTACCTATTTTAGGAGCTTTTGCTCTCATTAAATTTGATGGTGTACTTTTTAATTCAACTCTCAGTACATATAATGCTGCTCCTACTGTACATAGTATTGAAATTACTATAGACTGAATAACATAAGATGGATAGTAATATATAATTAAACTTGGTAAATTATATAAACTCCTATAAGAAGTATTTATTATTTGAGGTAATATATTACATCCTATAAGTATTCCTATAGCACTTCCTATAATACTTGCTAAAGATGCATATATAACAAATTTTCTAGATATTTCTAAATTATTGTATCCTAAGGCTTTAAGAGTTCCAATTTCCCCTCTATTTTCTTCTACCATTCTAGTCATAGTTGTTAAGCAAATTAATACTGCTATTAAAAAGAAAAATAGTGGAAATACTGAAGCTATACTGTCTAAACTATTAATAGAATCTTTTAATCCTGAGTATCCTATATTATCAGTTCTATTAAAGAAATAATACTTACCTTCTATACTATCAATCTTATCTTGTTCTTTCTTTATTTTTTCTTTAGCATCTAATATTTTCTTAGTATTTTCTTTTATTTTTACTTCCCCAGCATCTAAATTTTGTTGTGAAACTTCTAGTTGATTTTTAGCTTTATCTAATTCTAATTTTCCTTTTATTTTTTCATTTTCAAGTTCTTTTTCACCTTTAGCTATTTCTAATTTAGCATTTTCTAATTGTTTTTGACCTTCTTGAAGTTGTGTTTCTCCATAATTAAGAGATTCTAGTTGTTCTTCATATTGTTTTTTACCTTGTTGATATTGATTTATTAAAGGTAATATATCTCCAGTACTATCCTCTATATCACCTATATCTTGGTCTGGGTCTATACCTTGAGCTAAAAGTGCTTGTTTAGTGTTATCTAATAAAGTTTTTGCTTCTTTTAGCTTTTCTTTACCAATATTTAAATTTTCCTTTTGCTTATCAAGCGCTTCTTGTGCTTTTACTAGCTCTTGTTTTCCATTTGAAATACTTAGTTCTCCAGATTTAATTTCTTCTCCATAAGACTTTAAACCTTGTTCATATTGATTTTTACCTTTTTTTAACTTTTCTTTTCCAGATTCTATTTCTTTTTTTGCAGATAAAAGCTTATTTTCATTTTCTTCTATTTCAACATAAATCTTATCTAATTCTTCTTGTGCAGTGGATTTTATTTCTTTAACTCTATCTATTTTTCTATCAGAATATAAACTTTCAAGATATTTATTATTAATTTCCATTGTTTCTTTATACTCATCACTATAAGCATCAAGACCTTCAACATTTTTAAATCTAACATATATTTCTGTGTAAGCATCCATAGATATATCATCTTTATTTACTACTGCAAAATAATCAATACTACCTTTACCTACTGTAGTAGTTCCTCTTGATTCTTTTTCCATATACATTGGACTTTTTACAAAGCCAACTATTTTAAATGTTTTTTTCTTGAAATATTTCATTGTATCTTTATAAGATTCAATTGTATAGGTATCTCCTACTTTTAAGTTTTTATTGTTTTTTAGTGCTTGTTCATCTAATGCTATTTCTCCACTATTTAGTGGCAATCTACCATCAACGACAATAAATTTATTTATATTATTGTTTTTATCATACTCCATAAATCTTACTACACTATTTATATTTTCAAGGTTTGCATCTATAGTGTGTGTAGGGTAAAAATCTAATATTTTATCATTATTTTTAAGTAAATCTAAATCTTTATCACTTAAACCTAATGTTGATACTATTTTACTATCCATGAGATTTTGATTTTTATAAAGCTCATTTACAGCTTTATTCATATCAGGACCTGATGATTTTATTCCAGAGTAAAAAGCAACTCCTAAAAGAATAATAACTAATATTGAAGCAAATCTCGCCTTTGAGGATAATATCTCTCTTGTAATAGATTTTTTGTATGCTCTATATCTCATAATACTACACCTCTACCACTCAATATCTTCTATTGAAAGTGGATTTTTATTTACTTCAATACTTCTAACTTTTGCATCATTAATTTTAATAACTCTATCTGCCATTTGAGCAATTGCAGAGTTATGAGTAATAACTATAACTGTTGTTTTTGTATTTCTACAAGTATCTTGTAATGTTTTTAAAACTTGTTTACCAGTTTTGTAATCAAGTGCACCCGTTGGTTCATCACAAAGTAATAACTTTGGATTTTTTGCAATAGCTCTTGCTATAGATACCCTTTGTTGCTCTCCTCCTGATAATTGAGAAGGGAAATTGTCTTTTCTATTTTCAAGACCAACTAACTCTAATGTCTTATCTACATCTAAGGAATTTTTTGAAATCTGTGTAGCGAGTTCTACATTTTCCTTTGCAGTTAGATTTTGTACTAAGTTATAAAATTGGAATACAAAACCTACATCATGTCTTCTATATTTAGTAAGTTGCTTGTTACTAAACTTTGATATATCCGTTTTATCAATTATTATTTTACCTTCATCACAAGTATCCATTCCACCGAGAATGTTTAGTACTGTTGATTTACCAGCACCACTTGGTCCTAAAATTACAACAAACTCACCTTTTTCAATAGAGAAATTAATTCCATTATTTGCTACGACGGTATTTTCTCCAACTTTATATCTTTTATATGTATCGATAACTTCTATATATGCTATTTTAAACCTCCCTTATATGCGTGTTTTAATACATATATTTTTCTAGCTTTATTAAATAGACACATTGTATATTTAATACTATAATATAGTATAAATAATTAGAAAATAATAAGCAATAATCATATGAAATCATAGTTTATCTATTTCCCACGTTAACTTATTTTGTAAAGTTTCTATTAGATTAGATACTTAATAAGGTGTCGTAAAACACGACACCTTATATAAAATATAAGCAATTTTTCTGATTTTGTAAATTTAATTTCGCTATATTCAATTTTTTTAGTATATATATAGCATTTTATTTGTTATAAATAATACTCTATTCATTCGTTCCTAGTATATCATTTATTATATTTTTATATAATACAGCTTTTGCACCAAATATAGCTTGGATTCCTCCTCCAACTTCTAATACCTCAACCGCTCCTAATTTCTTTATTCTAGCTTTATCTACTTTAGATATATCTTTTACAGATACTCTAAGTCTTGTTATACAAGCATCAACTTCTTCTATATTTTCAACTCCACCTAAAGCTTCTAATATTGCTATTGCTTCTTCTTTTAAAGATTCTTTAGTAGTTACATTAGCACTTGATACTTCATCTTCTCCTCTACCTGGTGTAGGTATATTAAACTTAGTTATAAAGAATCTAAATGATACATAATATAATGCAAACCAAACTAATCCTACAGGTATTACTAATATCCAATTAGTTTTATCATTTCCTTGTAATATACCAAATAAAATAAAGTCTATAACTCCTCCAGAGAAAGTATTACCTATAGATATATTTAAGATATCTGCTATTAAAAACGATACACCATCTAAAAATGCATGGAATACATATAATAATGGTGATATAAATAAGAACATAAATTCTATCGGTTCTGTTATACCAGTTATAAATGAAGTAAGAGCTACACCTAAAAACAATCCTCCTACTATGTGTCTCTTTTCTTTAGGCACACAATGGTACATAGCTAAACAAGCTGCTGGTAATCCAAACATCATAGTTGCAAATCTTCCTGCAAAGAATCTAGTTCCTTCTGTAAATAATCCTACATGATTTGGATCAGCTAATTGAGCAAAGAATATATTTTGAGCCCCAACTACTTGTTCTCCTGCTACAGTTGCAACTCCTCCAAGCTCTGTTAACCAAAACATTGGATATATCATATGGTGAAGACCAACTGCTCCACATAATCTCATTAAGAATCCATATAAAAATGTTCCTATAGGTCCTAATACCGCTATTTTTTCTCCTACTAATACTAGCCAACCTTGGAATGTTGGCCATATAATAAAGAATATAGCTCCTATAAATATTGATGCAAATGCAGTAACTATAGGTACAAATCTAGATCCTCCAAAGAATCCTAATACTGCGGGTAATTGTATGTTATGATATCTATTGTGCAACCATACTGCTACTGATGCTATTACTATAGATCCTACAACACCTGTATCTATACTAGTGATATCAGGTCTAAATATTGATAACATGGAGTTTATAGAAGCATTCATTATTACATAACCAACTAAAGCTGCTAAAGCTGCTGTCCCTTTATCCTTTTTAGCTAACCCTACAGCTAAACCAACACATAGAATAAGTGATAAATTACTAAATATTCCATTTCCTGATGCTGACATTATTTTAAATACAGATTGTAACCAAGGTATATCTAAAAATGGATATGCTCCTATAGTATTTGAATTAGATAATGCTCCCCCTATACCTAACAACAAACCTGCTGCTGGTAATATTGCTATAGGTAGCATGAAAGCTTTACCTATTTTTTGCAGCTGTTTAAACATAACTATATTCCTCCCACTAAGTTTTATATATTAAATTTTATATTATTGACTCTGTAAATTTCTTTGTTATAAGTTGTGGTCTTGTTATAGCCGAACCTACTACTGCAGAAAATGCTCCTTTTTCATATACTGCTTTTAAATCTTGTGGTGTATTTATTTTACCTTCTGCTATTATTGGTATATCTAGTTCTTTGGTTAATTTCTCTATAAGTTCTAGATTAGGTCCATCATAATTTTCAGAATAAGATGTATATCCACATAGTGTAGTTGATATACAGTCACAGCCTAATTTTTGTGCATTGACTGCTTCTTCATATGTAGAAATATCAGCCATGACTAAAATTCCTAATTCATGTATAAATTTAATTATTTCTTCTAAACTCTCATTATTTGGTCTTACTCGATTAGTTGCGTCTAAAGCTATCATTTCACATTTAGTTTTAGATAGTTCTTCTACTTCTTTCTTTGTTGGAGTTATATATATTTCAGAATCACTATATTCTCTCTTGATTATTCCTATTACGGGTAATTCTGTTACTTTTTTTATTTCGATAATATCTTCTACACCTTGAGCTCTTATTGCTACAGCTCCACCTTCTTTTGCTGCTTTTGCCATTCTTCCCATTATAAATGAACTATGCAGTGGTTCATCTGGTAATGCTTGACATGATACTATTAATTTGCCTTTAATTATTTCTAACATCTCTCCATCTCCTTGAAATAGTTTTCCTATTATAAATAGCATACTCTATAATATTATTTAATGAATTTAGTGATTAAATTGTGATTAAATTATTAATAAATAAAAAAAATTTAAAGAATATATCTATAAAATAAATATGAACAAACTTCATATATACTATAATGAAGTGGATGTAGATTATAAAAAATTTACTTAAAAAAGCTGTTACTTAGATAAGTTAAATCTAAATAACAGCTTTTTTCTTATTTAATCAATTAATTGTAATATAAATATTTTTTACATTAAAATAATTTAATCAATTCTTCTAATTCTTTAAATAAAGTTTTTGCAAGTTCAAAATTAGTATCCATTAAAGCTCTCTCTATCTTAGTTTCAACTAATTTTTTCTTTTGTTCAATTTCTAAATAATCCTTATCGAAATAATTAGCATAAATCATCTTTCTAAACTTTCTCATACTAACTTTTCTAATAGTCTTATCTTCAATCATTAAAACATAATCCATACAATTAACTATAAAGTGATAATCATGAGAAATCATTAAAATAGCACCATTATAATTTTGTATAGCTTTCTCAAGTGCCATTTGAGAATAAGTATCTAAATGACTTGTAGGTTCATCAAGTAGTAACATATTTGCTTTAGTCGATGAAACTTTTGCTATTTGAAGAATATTTCTTTCACCACCAGATAAAGAACTTATCTTTTGTTTTAAAACTTCTTCATTAAAACCATATCTTGAAATATATCTTCTAACTTCACCATAATTTTTAAATCCAACTTCATAAAACTCTTCAAGTATTGTGTTAGATTCATTTAATCCATTTCCTTGCATTTGAGATAAATAAGATAATTCAATATCATCATTTATTTCAATGCACTCATTGTTATTTTTAAAGATTTCTTTCATTAAGGTAGTTTTACCAACACCATTTGTACCAATTATGGCTACTTTATCATTAGATTTAATTTCAAAATTAACATCTTCTAAAAGTACTTCATCAAAAGTTATTCCGAAATTATTAACTTTTAAAGCTATAATTTCTTCTTCAATTTCATTATCCGTAGCTAAATTTATATAAGGCTCTTTTATATATACAAATGGAGCCTTTATTCTACGCTCTTGTAATCTTTCTTGTATTTTAACTCTAGCTTTTAAAGCTCTTCCTCTAGATGCCTCTGAGTTATAAGTTGCTTTTTCTCTTAATATATTAATTAACTCTTCATTTCTTGCAATTTCTTCTTCTTCAGCAACAAATATTTCTTGTGTTTCAATTTTGCTTTGAAGAAGTGATAAGTTATAATCAATAAATCTTCCATCAAACTCTTGAAGTTCAGTATTTTCAAGATGAATAATCTTATTAAAGCAGTGATTAAGTAAATATCTATTATGTGTAATAAGTAATATAGTTTTTTTATGAGAATTGATTAAGTTTTTAAGAGCATTAAGATTTTCAAAATCTAAAAATACATCTGGTTCATCCATTATAAGTAAGTCTGGTTTATTAAGCATTTCCTTAATAACTTGAATAAGCTTAAATTCTCCACCACTAAGTTCAGATATCATTTTATCTTTATGTTTACTTAAATTGGCAAGATTAAGTTTTTTGTTGATGTTACTTTCGTAATCATGACCATCTATTGCATCAAATTTATCTGAGATTTCTTGATACTTTTCTAATAAAGTTTCAAATTCTTCTGAAGTTTCCATTTGTGCACAGATTTTTGCTATTTCTTCTTCTAGTTTTATAAATTCCTGTGCTATATACTCAAAAACTGTTTTTTCTTTACTTTTATCACATTGTGAAAACTGACTTACATATCCAATTTTACAATTTGGATCTATTTCTATTTTACCATCAAAAAGGTATCTTTCTTTATCCATTATTATATCTATTAATGTACTTTTCCCACTACCACTTGCTCCTATAAAGGCACAGTGTTGACCTTCTTCTATTGTAAATGAAATATTATTATATAAGTCTTTTTGTGAAAATGAGTAAGATAAGTTGTCAACTTTTATCATATTATTACCTCTCTTGGTCATTTAAAAAGAGCTTAAAATAAGCTATTTTAAGTTACATTATATTTTAATTTACTTTTGATAGGATAACACTTTTTCCGACTAATTTCAATTATTTTATTATGTTTTAATACTTTAAGAAACTTTTTGTAATTTCATAAATATTATATAGTACTAAATAAAATACCTCTAAATATTATACTTTTAGAAACGGAGAGTATAAGTCTTTTACTTTATCATAAATAAAACTAAAATCTTTTGCATTTTCTATTTTTCTTACTAGATGATTTTTAGGAACTAATCCATCTAATATAACATTTATTTCATCTTCTCTAAAATTTTCTTTTCTTATAGTTAGAGTATTACCAAAAACAAAAGAGCATAGACTTTGTCTACGCTCTGAGGCAAGATGTTTATTTAATAAACATCTTACCTTATTTTTATTTAGTATCTATATCTATGCTATTTTATAGTCTTCTTTTTTAAGAAGCTTAGCAGCCTTTTTGTCTAATATTAAAACTATATCACTATGAAACTGTAATATAGAAGCTGGTACTTCAGGTACAACTTTCCCATATACAGTATTATAAATAGCTTCAGCTTTATTTTCTCCTGTTGCAATTAGCATTATCTTTTTACTTTTAAATATAGACCCTACTCCCATTGTTATTGCTTTTTTAGGAACATCTTCTATATTATCAAAGAATCTTGAGTTTGCTTCTATTGTAGATTCTTCTAATTCAACTAAATGAGTTCCTTTTTCAAAATTTATTGTTGGCTCATTAAATCCTATATGTGCATTATTTCCTATACCTAATACTTGTATATCTACTCCACCAGCTTCTTTAATAAGCTTATCATATCTTTCACATTCAGCATCGACATCAGCTGTCATACCATTTGGTATGTGTATATTTTCTGGATTTATATTTATATGATCAAATAAATTTTTATACATGAAATAATGATAACTTTGGTCACTTTCTTTAGGTAATTTATAATATTCATCTAAATTAAATGTTCTTACTTCTGAAAAATCAATATCACCATTTTTATTAAGTTTTACTAAATTTTCATACATTCCTATTGGTGTAGAACCTGTTGCAAGACCTAAAACTGAATTTGGCTTTAAAGTTACTTGACTAAGTATCATTTGAGCAGCTTTTTTACTTACTTCTTCATAATTTTCACAAACTATTATTCTCATATCATTCACCTCAAATTAATTTATCTTATTGTATACTATTTGTCCTTCTACTATTGTAATTAAAGAATTCATATCTTTATCAAATATAGCTATATCTGCATCTTTGCCTATTTCTAAACTTCCCTTTTTATCATCTACTTTTATTGACTTTGCAGGGTTTAAAGATGCCAAATTTATTGCTTCATATATAGTTAAATTTGTATTTTCTTTAAAATTATATACTGCTTTATTTAAAGTTAGTACACTTCCAGCTAAACTTCCATTTGCTATTCTTGCAGAGTTATTTTTTACATATACCGTTTGACCCCCTAAGTCATATTCCCCATCAGGCATGCATCCTGCTCTCATAGAGTCTGTAATAAGTACTAATTTATCTTTTCCCTTACTATCAATTACAAATTGAAATAATTCTTTATTTATGTGTATTTTATCTGCTATTAATTCACAGTACATATCTGACATTAAACCTAATCCAACAATACCTGGATTTCTATGATTTAGTGGAGTCATTGCATTAAATAAATGTGTTATATTAGTTACTCCTAAATCTTTAGCTTCTTTTCCTTTACTATAACTAGCATCACTGTGACATATTGATAAAACTATATCTGTTTCTTTTTTTACTTTTTTTGTGAATTCAAAGTCTTTATCAACTTCTGGTGAATATGATATTAATTTTATAATATCTGTGTAATCTTTTATAAAATCAAAGCTTGGATTGTATATATATTTAGGATTTTGTGCACCTTTATATTTTTCATTGATAAAAGGTCCTTCCATATGTGCACCTAATACTTTTGCACCTTTAATACTTTTATTTTTGGCTTTTATTATATTATCAAAAGCTTTATAAATTCTTTCAGGAGACATAGTAATTGTAGTTGGTAGGAAAGATGTAACTCCAGTTTCTACTAGTCCTTTACTTATAATTTCTACTGCATTTTCATCTTCATCCATAGCATCAAATCCCTTACATCCATGTATATGTATATCTATAAGCCCTGGACATACATAGTTTCCTTTTGCGTCTATAACTTCACAATTATTTGGAACTTCATCACATATATCTATTATTTTTTTATCAAATATTAATACTTTATTTTCTAAAACACAATCCTTTAAAACTATTTTACCATTTACAACTGATTTCATATTAGTTTCCCCCTATTCAGTCATCATAATTTGGTATTGATACTTATCACTTGTAAAAATTGATATAGTATACTCTAATATGCTTTTATCTTGAGTATATACTTTTCTATCAAATTTTAAAGCAAGTGAATTTAACTCTCTATTTAAAAGATTTGAGCTTTCCTTATTTAAAGTTATTGGTTCTATTGTTTGAATTGCTTTTTCTATTTTGTAATTATATTCTTTTCTAAATATCTTATATAAAGAATCATCTTCTTTTAAAACTTCTTTTAATCCAAAACACATTTTTTCTGGAATATATACAGTTTATAAGACAAAAGGTTCATTATCTATTATTCTAAGCCTTTTTATTTTATAAATAAGATCATATTCATTTTTTATCTCTAACTTCTCTCTTATAATTTTATTCTGAGTACCTATTTCAAATGCTAATATCTTATTTTTTATATTAATCTATACCAATATGGTAGTGTAGACTTTTTCTCACGTCAATTTATTTTATAAAGTTTCTATTTGAATTATATAATTTATTGGTATATAATTATTTTCTAATTCTACTAGGAAATTATAATTTTATTTAATTTATTAAAATAGCTCTATTTGTTATATCTCCTACATCTATTATTATGAAATATTTTACTTTATTTTTATTATATCTACTTTTAAATAGTTTGTATTCTTCAGTTTCAAATACAAATTTATATAACCTTTAAACGAATATCCATTGTATAAGTTATCTTAAAATCAAAATAGTAATATATACACCCCTACTTTTAAATTTGAATTATATTAAAGTTATTTACTTATTTTTAAATATAAAATTCGTTATGGTGCCTAAAATTAAAGCAGGTATTGTAACTCATATTAATATACCTATTACATTTATATTTATATTTATACATATCCCCATTAATAACATAATTTTACTTTCCTCAAAAAATAAACATATTTTTTGCATACATATTATATGGCTTATTTATATCATCTAAAAACTCACCTCCTAATTTAACTTCAAATATTAGTGTATTTTATTTTTATTTTTGTTACAAGTTTTTAAATTTTTTATTCTTCATAGTCTATGTGTAATTTTTAATATATTTAGAGATTCGATCTTAGATATGATTAAATTTATATGATGAATTATCATATAGAAAACCCCCCTTATCATAGTCACATTTAGCATAATTATATAATGCTTTATTTTGTGCCTATATAAGGGGATTATATTATTTAATTAAAAGTTTATTTTATATTTTTTGTTCTTCTATTATTAAAAAATATACCAGCTATAGAAGCTATTCCTATACCTACAAACCCTAATATACTAGCATCACCTGTTTGTGGATTAGATGGTTTAGTAGTATTTGAGTTATTTTCATCTTGGCTTCCATTGTTATTTGAAGTATTTCCACCATTTGAGTTGTTTCCACCTTGGTTTTTATCATCTTCATCATCTGAATCATTTCCACCTTGATTTTCATCATTACTTCCATTGTTTCCATTTCCTGGATTAGTAGTTTCATCTTCGATTTCTTTATTTATTTCATTAACTAATGCATTTACTTCTTCAACTGTAGCATCTTTTACTTCTAATATAGCTACTAATTCTTCCGTTTTAGTTTTAGCATTGTATATTTTTACTATTGTTTTTCCTTCTTCTTCACTTACTTTTACTGTATGTCCAGCTTTCATAGCTTGTGATAAGATATCTTTTAAGTACTCTTTTTCAACTTCTACTTTTATAACTCCATCAACCATAGTACCAGCAAGTATTCTACCTTGTTTAGTATAGCTAACAGTTCCTAAAGTTTTTATAAAGTTTGCTAATATTTCTTCTAATGAAGAGTATTCGTTTATTGTTGGAACATCAGCAAAGCATGGGTAATCA
>CAJFPU010000059.1 GCA_904418825.1 uncultured Romboutsia sp.
GTTCTAAGTCCATTTTTTATATTTTCTACAGTAGTATTTTCAAATTCATCAATATCTTCATATAATTTAGCTACTTTGCTTATATTACCAAATCTTATTTTCTTAGGTTTAAGTTCCATTTCTATATCATTTAGTTTATTTGGATTATCAAGAACACAAAACTTAACTATTCTTTTACAATTTACACCAATTTTATTTTCTAGTTTTTTTAATACTTCTAATTTTCCACTTATTTCTATATAATTTAAACTATTTATAAGATTTGCAAATTCGTCTATATTAAATTTTCCTTGTGCATAAAATATAAGATATTCAAAATATCTTAATAATACACCTTCTATACGTCCTTTTTTATTTATATCTGCCCATATATCTAAAAAATAATTATCGTATCCATATCTTTCTATATCACCTATTATAAATAAGTTAAAATCAGCCTCTCGTTTTAAGTAATTAATAACCTTACTATGATAGGTATCATCTACCTTTATAATCATAGATTCCATCCCCCTTGATATTCTTTAATTTATTTTATATAATTTAAATTTTTCTTACTAAAAAGTATAGTAGAAATCTATTTTTATGTATTTCATAATCTACTTATGTTTTTGCTACAATAATTTTAGCACGATTCAATCTTTTAGATGATTGCATTTTTAATTTTTTATTAAAAATATTAAACTGTTTAATATAAGTTAATTTCAACATTTAATTTATATCTATTATAATAAATGCTACTACTAAAAAAATTAATACTTAAAAATTTTATTATTATAAGATCATCTAATGAATATTATTATATTAAAAATAGGCTACCATATATTTTTTCAAATAACTAATAGCCTACACCAAATCTCTTATTATATATTCTTTTTTATATTTTCCCAATAATTATTAAATGCCATTTCATTTTTATTCTTACCTGGTATATAATATCTTTTATGCTTTATTTCATCTGGTAAATATTGTTGTTTAATATAATTATTTGGATAATCATGTGGATACTTATAATCAATTCCTCTGCCTAAATTCTTAGCTCCAACATAGTGAGCATCTTTTAGATGGGCCGGAATATTTCCCACATTTATATTATCTAAATCATATAATGCCTTATCGATTGCTTTTATAGCAGAATCAGATTTCGGGCATTGAGCTAAATATATAGTTGCTTGAGCAAGTGGTATCCTAGCTTCTGGAAAACCTAATTGAAGGGCTGCTTGAACACATGCTTCTGTAATAGTTATTGCTTGAGGAACAGCAAGACCAACATCTTCACTTGCAACACATAAAAGCCTTCTAGTTATACTTTGAATGTCACCAGCTTTAATAAGCCTAGCAAGATAGTGTATAGATGCATCAACATCAGATCCTCTCAATGATTTATGAAATGCAGATAATATTGAATAACCATCATCTCCATTTCTATCATAACTTAACATTTTAGAACTAGAACAATCTATAATAGTATCTACAGTTATATTAACAGAATTAGAACCTATATCTATTCCTATGTTAAAAGCTAGTTCTAATTTATTTAGCGCACTTCTCATATCTCCATTACAAGTCTGTGATATAAATTCTAAAGCTTCATCTTCTATATTAATATTTTCATAATTATACTCTTCTCTAAGTTTATCTATAGCTTTTTTTAGTCCGATAAATATATCTTCTTGATTTATTTGCTTAAATTCAAAGATAGAACTTCGACTTAGAATAGCTTTATATATAACAAAATATGGATTATCTGCTGTACTTGCTATTAGTGTTACAGAACCGTCTTCTATAACTTCAAGTAAAGATTGCTGTTGTTTTTTATTTAAAGCTTGAATTTCATCAAGCATAAGAATTATACCATTATACGAAAATAAATCTCTTTTATTTTCGTCTATTATTTCTTTTATTTCTTTTACTCCACAATTAATTGCATTTAATTTTACATATTTTTTACCCGTAGTTTTTGCTATTATATTAGCTAAAGTAGTTTTTCCTGTCCCCGGTGGCCCATATAGTATCATATTCGGAATAGATTTATTTTCTATAATTTTATTTAAAACCTTTCCCTTTCCTATAATATGTCTTTGACCAATCATATCTTCAATTTTATTAGGACGCAATTTATCTGCTAAAGGCAATATTATCACTCCTTATACCTGTTAAAAATAAAAGGTATCTAGAATTTAGATACCTTTTTATTACTAATTACTTTTTAACTTTTTAAGTTCCTCTATAAGCTTATCATTTAATACCTTTATATGAGTACCTTTCATACCTAAAGATCTAGATTCTATAACTCCTGCACTTTCGAACTTTCTTAAAGCATTTACTATAACAGATCTAGTTATACCAACTCTATCTGCTATTTTACTTGCAACAAGTAAACCTTCTTTACCATCTAATTCTTCAAATATATGCTCAACTGCTTCAAGTTCTGAATAAGATAATGTTCCTATTGCCATTTGAACTACAGCTTTTTTTCTCATTTCTTCTTCTAACTCTTCCCCAATAGCTCTTAATATTTCAAGACCTATAACCGTAGCACTATATTCTGCTATAACTAAATCTTCATCTTCATATGAATGATCATATCTTGATAGTACTAATGTTCCTAGTCTTTGTCCGCTTCCTAATATTGGAACTATTGTAGTTTTCTTTTCCGTTCTATCTTGTTCAAATGGAAATACTTCAAGTAATTCATCACCTGTTAAATTTTCTAAAGTATCTTTTATCTTTAATACATTTCTATTATATTCTTCTGGAAACTTTTTTTGTTTAGTTATATCATCCTCTACAACTGAACTATCTTCTATATCATTAAGATGTAATCCTAATACTTTACCCTTAGAGCTTAATACATATACATTTGAGCTTAAAACTTCTCCTAATGCACCTGCTAATAAATCAAAAGAGACATTACTTCCACCACTTGTTTGTAATGTTTTGTTAATTTTTCTTGTTTTCTGTAATACTTCGCTTGCCATTTACAATTCATCTCCTCATGAAAGTTATGCCTTATATACTTATATATAAAATAATAAAAAGTTAGTTTTTCTTATAATTATGTAATAGAAATGTTATCATAAATCTATATGTTTTTCAATATAAAGCCCCTTTTTTTTTAATTTTCGATACTCTCTTTTACCATCTCATTTTTACATTCTTTGTTAGAACAAATAACCTTAGTTTCTGATTTTGTCACTTTCTCAATCATATAAGAAGCACATTTGTCACAAATATCTCCAGTAGGTTTATTCCATGATAAAAAATCACATTCTGGATAATTTGAACATCCATAAAATACTTTACCTTTTTTAGACTTTCTAAGAATTATCTCTCCCTTATTACACTTAGGACATTTTACACCTATTTTATTTACAATAGGTTTTGTAGTTTTACATTCTGGATAGTTCTTACAAGCTATAAATTTACCAAATCTACCATGCTTTATAACCATATTTTCTCCGCAATTTTCACATATTTCATCAGTTTCTTCATCCATATTTATCTTTTCTATATTTTCTTTAGCAATCTCTATAGCTTCTTTTAAAGGTTCATATGATTTTGCTACAACTTCTTTCCAAGGTACATTACCTTCTTCTACTTCATCTAACTGACTTTCCATAGTGGCAGTAAAATCTACATCTATGAATTTTTGAAAATTAGTTTCTAATATATCAGTAACTATTTTACCTAATTCTGTCGGGTGAAGACTACTTCCTTGCTTTTCAACATATTCTCTATTTAATATAGTAGTTATAGTCGGTGCATAAGTACTAGGCCTTCCTATTCCTAGTTCTTCTAGAGTTTTTACTAAACTAGCTTCCGTATATCTTGCTGGTGGTTGCGTAAAATGTTGAATAGGTAATATATCTTTAATAGTAAGAATATCTCCCTCATTTATAGAAGGAAGTATTTTATCTTCTCTTTCTATAAAATTATAAACCTTTGTATATCCATCAAATTTCATTTTAGAACCAGTAGCTTTTAGAATATAATCATCTATCTTACACTCCACATTTAATATATCAAAGATAGAATCTTGCATTTGGCTAGCTATAAATCTTCTCCATATTAAATTATATAACTTAAATTGGTCTTTAGTTAAAGAGTTTTTTATACTATCAGGAGTTCTACTTACAGAAGTTGGTCTTATAGCCTCATGCGCATCTTGTACTTTTTTACTCCCTTTTTCTTTTTCTTTATCAAAGTCAGGTTTATAATACTCTTTTCCTAATTCTTCTAGTATGTATTCTTTTGATTTTTCCTTTGCTTCTTCTGATATTCTTTTAGAATCTGTTCTTATATATGATATAAGACCAACTGTACCTTCATTTTCAATATCAATTCCTTCATATAGCTCTTGTGCTACACTCATTGTTTTCTTAGTTGTAAAAGATAGTCTGTTTGCTGCTTCTTGTTGTAGCATACTTGTTGTAAAAGGCTTAGGAGCTGATTTTTTTCTAGTTCTTGATTCTATTGAGTTTACTACTATTTCTTTATCTTTTATATTATCTAAAATAGAATTAACTATTTCTTCATTTGGCAATTCCATTTTATCTTTAGATTTCCCATAAAACTTTAAACTAATATCTTCTTCTTTCGAAGTTTTAGCATCTATATCTATTGTCCAATATTCATCTGGTATAAATGCTTCTATTTCTTTTTCTCTATCACATATTAATTTAGTTGTTACAGATTGAACTCTACCAGCACTTAATCCCTTTCTAATTTTTTGCCAAAGTATAGGACTTATTTGATATCCTAACAGTCTATCTAGAACTCTTCTTGCTTGTTGAGCATCAACTAAATCTATATTTATGCTCCTTGGACTTTTTATTGCTTTTTTTATAGCATCTTTTGTTATTTCATTAAATTCTATTCTACATTCATCATTTTGATTTAATCCTAAAATATAAGCTAAATGCCATGATATAGCTTCACCTTCTCTATCAGGGTCGGTAGCTAAATAAATTCTTTTCGATTTTTTAGCTTCTTTTTTTAGTTCTTTTATTAAATCACCTTTTCCTCGTATATTTATATATTGCGGCTCAAAATTATTTTCTATATCAACACCTAATTTACTTTTAGGCAAATCTCTTACATGTCCCACAGAAGCTTTTACAGTATAATGACTTTTCCCTAGAAATTTTTCTATTGTCTTAGCTTTTGCAGGAGATTCCACGATGACTAATGTTTTTGCCATTAACGATACACCCCCACTTGTTTTATTTATATGTTTAAACTGTATACTTGATTATTCATCTCTATTAATAAATCTTTAAGCACTAGTTCATTTAAAATTGTATTTACATATTTTACTTCCATTTTAGTATTATCACAAATTTCATCTATATTCAATACACCATTATCTTTTATTAGATTTAATATTTCAATACTTTTTTCACTTAATTTAATATTATCATACTTTTTAGAATCTTTTACATATTCACATCTAATATTTTTATATTCATTTAGAATATCTTCTATATTATGAATTAATATTGCACCTTCTTTTATTATTTTATGGCATCCTTCACTCATACATGAGTTTATATTTCCAGGAATAGAAAAAACGTTTTTGCCTTGATCGAGTGCATATTCTACAGTAATCAATGCTCCGCTTTTTTTAGCCGCTTCAACTACTATAACTCCATCACTTATCCCACTTAATATTCTATTTCTATAAACATAATTACTAGGGTAAACATTCTTTCCAATATTATATTCAGATAATATTAATCCATCATTATCTAATATTTTCTGAGCTAGTTTAATATTTCTTCTTGGTAAAATATTATCTAAAGGTGATCCAATTACGGCAATTGCTTTTCCTTTACCTTCTAAACATCCTATATGACTATAAGTATCTATCCCTATAGCTAGTCCACTTATAATATTTATACCTATATCTGATAAATTCTTGCTTATACTTTTTGCACAGTTAATACCATACTGAGTACATTTTCTAGAACCAACCATAGCTAAATTAATATTATTTTTTAGCAAATTTAAATTACCTCTATAAAATAATATTTTAGGCGCATCGTATATATTTTTTAAGTTAGATGGATATAATTCATCATAAATACTAACGTACTTTATAGATTTTTTTTCAAGATTTGACTTTATTTCCTCTAAATAAGTTAGACTTTTATATTTTACTATATTTTTCTTAATATTTGTATTTATATTTTTTAAATTATATATTTCCTTATCGCTAAAATTTATTAAATTTTTAATATCTATATTATTTGACTCTATTTGATTTATATTATTATTCGTTATACCCTCTATAGAATTTAACCATAAATAAACATCATTAATATTCATAAATTACCTCTGTTCAAAATATTTATAATAAGTTTTTCTAAAAGAAAAAGCCTCTATTATATGATTACATTTTATTATATTTTCTTTATCTAAATCTGCAATCGTTCTTGCAACTTTTAATAATTTTGTATAACTTCTATTACTTAATTTATATTTATTAAATATTAAATTAATAGTATTTTCAGATTCAGCATCTAGCTTACAATACTTATTTATCATTGAAGAATTCATTTCATCATTAGTTTTTATATCATAATTTTTAAATCTAATTTGCTGTATGTCTCTTGCACTTTGAACTCTATTTCTTATATCGTAAGATGTTTCTGATTTTATATTTTTAAATTCTTTATATGGTATTGAATTTACTTCTACAAATAAATCAAATCTATCTAATAATGGACCTGATATTTTATTTATATATCGATCTATCTCATATGTTTTACATCTACATTCATTTTCTGACATATGGTACCCACACGGACAAGGATTCATCGCTCCCACTAATAAGAAGTTACATGGATATTCAAAATTATATTTTATTCTAGATATATTTATAATTTTATCTTCTATAGGTTGCCTTAATGTTTCTAATATTTTTCTATCAAATTCAGCTATTTCATCTAGAAACAATATACCTTTATGAGCCAATACTACTTCTCCTGGTTTTGCATCAATACCTCCACCTACCATAGACTGCTTAGTTGATGTATGATGTGGTGATCTAAATGGTCTTTTATCTATAATACCTTTTTGATTATCTATTAGTCCTATTGAACTATAAATTTTACTTATTTCTATCATTTCCTCTTTATCTAACGCTGGAAGTATTGTCCTTATTCTTTTTGATATCATTGTTTTTCCAGAACCTGGAGGCCCAATCATTAACATATTATGATTACCTGCTGCAGCTATTTCAGCACATCTCTTTACAAAATAGTTTCCAGATACATCACTAAAATCTTCTTCATATTTATTTTCATGTTTTTCTTTTTTATTTATTTTAATATTTTCAATAATAGAATCTTTATTTAAATTTAGATTCCCATTTAAAAATTCTATACATTGTTTTAAACTCTTTACCGGTATAATTTCTATATTATCTATAAATAAACTTTCTAAAAAATTATCATATGGTAAAAATAATCTTTTTATATTACATTCTTTAGCTCCTATTATAATTGGTAGTATTCCTTTAACTTTTTGAATTTTTCCATCTAGAGAAAGTTCTCCTATAAACATACTTTCATCTAAATATTTATCATCTTTTTTTATAAATTCTTTTAAGATTCCTATAGATATAGCTAAGTCAAGAAAAGATCCTTCTTTTTTCATATCTGCAGGTGATAAATTTACAACTATTCTAGAATTAGGAAACTTATATCCACTATTTATTATTGCTGACTTTACACGTTCTCTAGATTCTTTTATTTCAGTACTAGCTAGACCAACTATATTAAATGAAGGAATTCCATTAGTTATATCAATTTCTATCTTTATTAAATAACCATTTATACCTATTAAATTACTAGAATTTATTATACTAAGCATCTAAACTCCTTTCTAAAAAGCATTTACTATATGATTTATTTTCTTATATTTTAAATATATTTCTATAACATCAAATCTTATAGGTGCATTATTAATGTTATTTTTTAACATATAGTACTTAGCTGTATTTACTATTTTTCTAATTTTCATATAATCCACTGCTTCTGATGGATAACCAAAATTTACATTACTTCTTGACTTAACTTCTATAAATACTAGTTCTTCATTAATTTTAGCTATTATATCTATTTCTCCACTTTTTATTCTATAATTAGTTTCTAAAATATTTGCATTGTTATTTATTAAGTATCTTAACGCTATTTTTTCACCAATTCTACCTTTTTGAATATTATTCATAAATATCTCCTATGTACTTTTTTGTAATTATTGTCCTTAATATTAACTTTATATACATTTTTTACATTTAATAATTTGATTTTTTAATTCAATTATTAAAATTGATATTAGATTAAAATCATTTAATGAATAGATACAATAAAAAAGATAAAAAATTCTTATAATAATATTGTTTCATAAATTAAACAATCTGATATAATAAATGTTATGGATAATCTATTTTAATAAATATTTTGAAAGCTCTATAAAATATATAAATAATATTAATAAAAGCTTAATAATATCTAATACTATTATTAAGATTAAATATTTGTAATATCAACAAAAACTCATTTTAAACATAACAAATTTTTAAGTAGAGCTTTAAAATAAAAAGGAGCTATTTTCAAATAAAGTTTTATAGTATATCTATAATTCTTAATTTTACTAATAGCTCCTTTTTGTATTTAATAATTATATATAACTTTACTATCTATATCTTTTATAGATTGACATCCAGTTAAAATCATCGTTGATCTTAATTCATTTTTTATATTTTCAACATAACTCTTAACACCTTCTATTTTTCCACCAAATGAAGCTGTTACAAATGGCCTTCCTATTAAAACTGCATCTGCACCTAAACCTATCATTTTAACCACATCTATCCCAGTTCTAACTCCACCATCAGCAAGTATAATAACTTTACCCTTTACTGATTTTGCAATTTCAGGAAGTACTTCACAAACTCCAGGAGTACAATCTAATACCCTACCCCCATGATTTGATATAACTATTGCATCAACACCTGCTTCAACAGCCATTAGAGCATCTTCAACAGTCATTATCCCTTTAACTATAAAAGGCAATTTAGTAGAATTTTTAAGCTTTTTTAAATCTCCTACAGTTTTGGGAACAACTTTCTTTCCATGCATAGATAAAGTTACAAGACCACATGCGTCTATATCAATTCCTACCGCTATAGCATTTGATTCTTCTGCTAACTTTATTTTGTTTATTATATCATCATTTTCCCACGGCTTTATAAATACTATACCTTCTCCATTATACTCTTTAAGTACACTTAGATTTTCTAATAAAAATTCATCAACTGCAGTATCTCCAACCATAGCATATATACCGCTATCTACACAACCTTTTACAACAGGTTCTATATAATCTCTTTCAGAAATTTTTCCACCCATGTTTAAAGTTGTTCCAGTTATAGGTGCTGCAAATATTGGAGCATCCATTTTTCTGCCAAATAATTCTATTGAAGTATTAGGATTAGAAACATTATGTATAACTCTCATATTAATTTTTATTTTTTCTAAACCTTTTCTATTATTTATAAATGAAGCTCCACTTCCTTTTCCACCCATTCCTGGAACTTCACCTGAACAGGCAACTCCATTACATACCTTACAAACTTTACAACTTCCATTAAAATTTTCTCTAGCAATTTTTTCAACTTCTTTAAAATTCATCATAATACTCCCTTTATATAAACTATTTTGTAAAATTATAGTATATTTTTTAAGAAACTCTTTCTATGTATTCGAGTTATTCCATGCTTTTCAATTGCCTCATAGTGTTCTTTTGTTCCATATCCTTTATGAGCTTTAAATCCGTATTCTGGAAACATTTCATCATATTGATACATTATATTATCCCTTGTAACTTTAGCTAATATACTAGCTGCTGCAATTGATATAGACTTAGAATCTCCCTTAATTATCGGCTTTTGATGTATATCTACTCCTGGTATTGTAGCTGCATCTATTAATAAATAATCTGGTGTATTTTTTAAACAATTTAAAGCCTTTTTCATCGCCATATAAGTAGCATTTAATATATTATATTTATCTATATCTTCATTGTTAACTATTCCTATACCATAATCTAAAGCTTCTTCTTTTATTCTATCAAATAATTCTTCCCTTTTAGATTCACTTAATTTTTTAGAATCATTTATTCCCTCTATCTTAGTATTTGGCTTAAATACAACTACACTAGCTACTACAGGTCCTGCTAATGGTCCACGTCCTGCCTCATCTATTCCACCTATATATAAATATCCTTTAGTGTATCCTTCATTTTCATATGTATTTATAAGTTCTAATCTCTCTTCTTCTTTTCTTATATTATCTAATTTTTTTCCCATTTTAATTGCTATATTTTGAACTGATTTTCTTTCATCATCTTTTAATATATTTATATACTCTAAATATTTATCTATATTTAAATTATCTATTATTTCTTTAATTTCTTTTACGCTTTTATCTTTCATGATTTTCTCCTTACATTATTTCTATCATGTAATTAAATATAATATACATTATATTTAATCCTAAAATTTAAATAAATATAGTTATACTATATACTATATTAAAATTTCTAATAAATCTATTGCCTTAATTATTTTACTAAATATATTGAAATTACTATATAAAGTTTTCTAATTATCAAAATATATTTTATTAAACTCTAATATTTTCAACTATTATATTTAACTAGCACAACTAGTTGATAACTTATTATATATATTAGTATACCGTATAATTACTATTTATAATATAAAAAATCACTGATATTTTTCTTATCAGTGATTTTTCATATTATTCAACTTCATTTACTATAAATTCTAAGTCTTTATTATTTTTATCAATAAATAGTATAAGATTACCTATTATTGCTCCTATTAAAACTGGCAATATCCAGTTAAATCCTAATGATGAAAATGGTAATTTATTTATAAACGCTATATTTATTAATTTCATATTATTTGCAACAGTTATTACACTTACTAATAATGCCATATACGTTGCACCTTTAAATGCATTATTATTTTTAATTTTATCACCAAATAAAGTCATTATAACTAATATAATTGTTGCTGGATATATTATATCTAGTATTGGAGCTGAGAATTTTATTATAGTATTTACACCAAAATTTGATACTATAGCACTAAATATACAAACTATAGTAACTATTAGTTCATACTTTAATTTTCCATTTGTAGTTTTCTCAAAAAATTGTGCAGTTGCTGATGTAAGACCTATAGCTGTTGTTAAGCAAGCTAACATAACTATAATAGCTAATATAACCTTACCTGGCTTGCCAAGAAGTGATTCTGTAATTTCAACTATTAGTGTTGTTTGAACTACATCTTGACCATACATTGTAGATACGGTTGCTCCAAGATAAGTTAATCCTCCATAAACTAAAATTAATCCTATCGCTGCAACTATTCCTGCTTTTAGTGTAAGTTTAATTTTTTGATTTTCATTTTTATATCCTTTATTTGAAAGTGATGATATTATCACAGTTGATAAAGCTACCGCTCCTAATGCATCCATAGTTTGATAACCTTGCTTAACACCTTCTGCAAATAAATTTTCACTTATA
>CAJFPU010000060.1 GCA_904418825.1 uncultured Romboutsia sp.
CTTGTAATGATGGGTGTATTTGTTTTAGCATTTTGTGCTTGGATTATGTATGAAATTTTAAATATAGCTGAAAAACTATATAACTCTAAAAAATAGCATAGAAGCTGTTTCAATACTTTTATAATATGTCTATATTTTTTATAACTATTAACATATATAATTTGGTGACAACATGATGACAAATTTATTAATTAAACTCTTAGTTGATTAAGATAAAAATTAAACAAAAAGAAAAGCCACTAACTATTCCAGTAGTTAGCGACCACAAACACTAAAACATTTATTCATGTTATTAGTATAACACAAATTATATAATTTATACAAGTGTTTATGGTCATGGTTTTTCTTTCTAAAATACTAGGAGGAATTTATAATGAGCATAAATAATGAAACATATTTTGAATTTGATGAAGATTTAGGAATAGGATTTACTACTACACCAAATTACATATTAAATGATACTAGATTAAGTTATAAAGCACTAGGTATATATGTGCAAATATTACAATATAGAAATACAGGTAAGCATAAGGTTTATTTAAAGTCATTATCTAATTATAGAACAGATGGAAAATCATCTGTATCTTCTGGATTAAAAGAACTTGAAAACTATGGTTATATATCTAAAAATTATATACGTAACGAAAAAGGTCAAATGAACGGTATTAAGTATATTGTACGTATGAAACCTATCGTTGAAACTATTGAAAATACTACGTTAGAACCGAAAGCCGAAAATCTGACTTCGGAAAACCTGACGTCGGAAAATACGACGCTTAAAATAAAATATAATAAAAATAAAATAAATAAAAAAGAAAATATAGATGTTGATGATGCTCCCGAAAAAACTCATCAAGAAAAAGTAATTGATTTATATAAATCTTTTAAGTTGGAAAGAAGAGTTATGCCTCATACTCTTAAGTTATTAAATAAATACTCTGAGTATTTTAGCTTAGATATATTTGAATATATTTTTATACAAGCTAGTGAAGATTCAGTAGATAAGAAATACAATTATATAAAAACTCTTTTAGAAGATTATTTTGATAATAAGATTTTTACTATGAATGATTTAACACAATATAATCAAAAATATAAAGAGTCTAAGAATAAAACTAAATCAACTAATACTAGCAATGGATCTAAACAAGTTAAAACTAGATTCCATAACATAACAGACAGAACTAAAGACTATACTTCAGAAGAGTTAGAAAAATTACTTAAAGAAAATCAAGTTGCTAAATATGCTAAGGAAAAAGAAAAAGAAGAAATTGAAGCTAATGAAGAAAAAAATGTTACTGTAGAAGTAACAAAAGAATTAGTTAATGAGTGTATATCAAATGTTAGTTATTTTAATTCATTAGATCAAAATACAAAATATTCTGTTAGAGATTATGTTAGTAACAAAGGTGGATTTATGCCATTGCACATAAGAAATATATAAGCTGATTAAAGATATTTTAGTAACCAACAAAATGAAGTTTACTAACTATAGAAGATATTTTGAGATAGATGATTTTGTATTTGTATCCAAATTTAAACTAAATTTTAATATATAGGAGTGATGAAAATGAAAAAAGAAATAGATAAAATTTTATTAAACTACACAATAGAGTTATTAGAAAAATATGAAAGTAAATTGAATATATCAAAGTATGCTATGGAACAAGATAACAATAAAGATTTAGATTATAAAATTAAATTACTAGACATTGATATTGAAGAAGTTGAAAGAACTCTTGATATGTTAAGACAGTTATAAGTTTTGTATATTTAATAAAGCACTTTGAAAACTTCATATAGAATATTTGATTTAGTTTGGATAAAATCATATAAAAATAAAATTTTATATGTAGACATGCAACTTTTGATATGTGTTATGCATACGCTATAACATGCGTAGCGAATATGTAAGCGTTAAGCGACGCCAGTCGTAGTGTCATATGAAGTAAGCGGTTATGTTAGCCTTAGCGATATAGGCTCATTGTATGCTTTTTTAAAAGAATCGTTAGAACCGTTGGAAATACTAAAAACCTTGAACTTTAAGGTTTTAAAATACCACCTAGATACAAAAAAATACCTTCATTTAAGAAGGCAATACTGGAGGTAGTTCTACTACAAATGCTGAGTAATTTTTAGTTGTTTTTATTAATGCTAATGCGGTATATCTATTAAGATTTAATAAGTCATCTTCTTCATAACCAAACTGTATAAGATTTGATTTTAAATCTTGATATGCTTTTACATCTGCACCTTGCAATAATAAATATGATGTACCTGAAGCTTTTAATGCTTCTTTACATTGTTGTGTTAATTGGTTTAAGTAATGTAATGCCACTATTGATACTAAATCGAATTTTCTAGCTTCTACAAATATATCTTGATATAACAATTGACAGTTATGACATTTGTAGAATTCATCAAAGAATAAAAATGTTTTAGGTTGCTGTTTAGTCGCTAGTATTTGTTTACTTAACCAAATTTTACTCAGAAAGAATGTTGCTAGTATATTTCTAATCATTTTAGATGGAAATTTTGATTCAGGTATTTTAATTAATATAACTTTATTTTGACTTAATAAATCTACAAAATTTAAATTATTTTCACTAGATTTCATAAATGCTAATTTTGTATGTGATGAAGTTTTTAGGTGTATAGCTCTATCTATGATACCTTCAACTTTATTATCATTATTAGATATTGAGCCATTTTTCTCAGCTTTATCTAGTTCTTTTAGAGTGTATATTTCGTCTTCTAATAGTTCTGATAATGTATCAGATAATGAATCTATGAAATATTTTCTCTTAGCTGGTATTGTGAGACAATTTATAATATCTTTTAGACTCGCATTATATTTAGATACAAATACCACAGTACCTGCTGCATATAGATATTTTAGCATTTTGGGACTTAGCTTAGATGTATCATCATTTATAGCGTCTAACAAAACTGCTATTTGTTGTGTATGAAGTGTTGCATTAGATATTTTTTCATAATCATTCATAGTATCGTTTATTTGTATTTCATTAAATGCAAAACTTTGAATACAGTTAGGATTAGAACAATCTATTTCAATTAATTTGTCTTTAGGAGTTATGGCTTTTATACTATTACTTAATTCACAATCATTAATAATGTCTATGTTTACTAAACCATAACCAGTATTAACTATGTCATATGCATTATTTGTCATTAAAGTAGTTTTTCCTGCTCCCATAGAACCAAGATATGCCATACCTAAGCGTGATAATTGTTCATCAGTAGACTTATATGCTTTTGTATTTGTTTCTTTAACTTTTACATTACCTAGTCTAAAAAATCCTTTTTGTAGTTCTTTTGGAACTGGATTTTCTAATACTTTTAGATGATCGATATCTTTAAATTGTTTTAATAGTTCTCTCCCTGGTAACTGTAAGAAATTTTGGCATTCTTGTGTGCTTGTATCTAATTTTTTGCATTTAAATTCTGCATCTAATATGTTGAAATCTTTTTTAATTTCTTCATATGTTAAGGAATTATCTTCATCAATTATAGCGAAAGTTTCTGCTGCTGCTTTAGCATTTATTTCTTGATTTACTTTATTTTTAGATTCACTTAGGACAACTATTTGACTTCTGCATAATATACAGTTTTCTTTTTTTTGAGTTGCTTTAGATAATTCTCTATTTTGAAATATTGTTATATTATTCTGTACGGTTTGCTTTAAATCCTTTTGTGTAGCTTCTAAAACGCCTTCTACAGTATTGATTAAGAAGTTTCCAAATAACTTTATTAAATACCATATATTTTTTTTATTTTTATCTAAAGGTTTATGCTTTTTATATTTCTCTATAATTTCTCTATGATATTCCTTAAATGAATTTAATATAGTTGGTGATGAAGGAATAAAATTATAAACGATTCCTATTTTGTCATTATTATCTGATTCTAATATTTCCATCACGTTCAATGTACTAGATAATAAATCATTATTTCTTTTATCTACATTCAAGGAAAGTGCATCTTCTTTTCTGTATCTTAAACCATACTTGGTACAATCTTTACTAAATGTCGGTATTTCCTGGACTTCTTTTATTTCAACATTCCTCCAGGTATCTGATATTTTTTCTTTGAATAATCTTTTGTATGATGAAGGTATTATGAAATAAAATTCAGCTTTGTTATGCTCAAGATAGATGTAATATGATATTTTAGTATCTGTTTTTAAAAATATTTTCTTCTCTTCTCTATAAATTCTTTTAGTAAAATCTAGGTATAGTTTATTAACCATCTGTGCCAATTTATCAGAACTACTATTCCTACAACTACTATGTGGTGTTAATTTGAAATATATATACTCTGGATTCACTAACTCAAAATAGTTGCTCATTTTAATAGATTTACATTTATTAAACATGTCATATCCTCCTACTTGATAACACTAAATATACATTGAAATATAGTATAAATTATTACAGAACCACTTATACCAGCTTTAGCTTTCTTACTTCCAGCTTGAGTTAATAATAGACAAGTTAAACAAGCGAATAAACATATCCAATAACTTAAAGTTGATAAAGTTAAAGTCATTCCCATTAATTTTTTAGATATAAGATTTAACAACATTGTTCATACCTCCTATTAACCGAATATATTTTTTATTAAATCAAATAACCAGGGAAGGAAATATAAAGCTCCAAAACTCATACCGTACATTGCTATAACACTTCCTATAGAGTCTAAATGTCCACGCATACAATGTTTTAAAACGTCTTTACTACATAATATAACTCCTATCCAATAACCAACCTTTCTTACTAAATCAAGTATCTTTTGTCCTGCTGCATCAATAGCTGCTGCTCCTGGTGCTACTGCAAAAGCATTAATACATGATAAATTTACTGTTAAAGCAATTAATATTACTAAAGTCATATATTTCTTTTTATTCTTCTTGATATGCTCTATAGATTTATCTAGCATTTTTATAAAATCATTATTCATCTTTATTTCTATATTTTCAGATACAGTATATCCATTTATTAGTATTTTAAATTTCATGTATAACCCTCCTTAAATTTGTAAATAATAATCTTGTAAAAATTTTAATCATGGTGGTGATTCAATATGACTACTGGTGCAGCTTTTATGCTTGGTTATGCAGCTTGTTATGCTTTAGCTGAGTTAGGTTATAGATTATTCTTTTAGTAATTCTTTGATATGCTTTAATAATCTTTAGTAGTTTGTGCTGTGATACACTATAAGAAATGAATTTAAAGAAGGAATTTAACCAATTAGAATAGAATATTAATATCGAATTATATTTTTATAATTCCTTTATCTTTGAGCCATATGGAGTGCCGTCCTGTGGCTCTTTTAATTTACTTATTTTCTTTTTCTTGTTGTTCCATAGCTTCTTTTAATAGAGTTTTGATATATGCACTTTTACCAATCAATTTTCCTTGTTCTTCTAAAAACTTATATAATGTTATATCATCAATGGTATCTTTAAAACTTAAAGTTACTTTAACTGCCATTCTATTACCTCCTAAAGTGTCTTTTTATTTCTTTATACTCTACATTATGTATTCGGATGGAAAAAGTTGTTTGTCCAATAAAAAAATTTTTAGTAAAGTACAAAATGAAGGTCAATAATTATATAAATGCTTGAAACCATTGAAAATACTAAAAGAGGACAGGTGTCCCTTTTAAAATAAAATAATATTATAAATTATATATAATATATTAACAAATAAAACTACGATTTTATTGGGTACTTAACTTTATTTTATTAATTATTTCTAATATTAACATTATTAATTAAAGTTAAATAGTAATATACTTAAAATTATAAATGTATTTTACATAAAAAAAGACTATAAGATAAATTAATATCTTATAGTCTCATTTTTATTATCTTATAGCAAGTGCTATATTATTAACTATTTGTTCTTGTGCCTTTTTAATCATTCTCTCTATTTCAGGCATTAAGTTATTATCGACGTTACCTTGTATAACACAAAGTGGTTGATTAAATTGAACTGTAACTGGATTGTCTTGTTTAGACTTAATCTTTTTAACCGCTCCTCTAATTGAATTATTAGAACTATTATTATATCTAGCAGAACTATAATCTAATTCAGCTATTCTATTAGCATAAGAAGTTGAACTAAATCCACTTATACCTAATTGACCTAATATACCAGCTAAGTTTTTCATAGTGTCTTTAGCTAAATTTAAATTCTCTACTAATTCAGATTTAATTAAAGCTCCTATAGATGATAATCCATCTCCGTACTCATCTACAAAGTCTAACATAACATCTTTTAAGTTGTATATGTTGCCTTCTAAATCAGTAAATAGTCCAGATTCTAATGCACTATTAATTAAGTTCTGTAAGTTCTTAGGATCTAGTATATTATCTAATTCTTCTTTTGCTTTATTGGCTTCATCAGTTAATCTATTAGATTCTTGTTCAAACATATCATTAATATCTGAATCTATCTTTGACATTACTAAATCATCTAGCTTACGTTGTTCTTCTTTTAGTTGATTCATTAATTCCTTTAGATTTTTTTGACCATTTAATGAACCATCTTTAGATGCTATATCTATTTTCTTTTGAAGTTCATTTATTACATCTAATTGATTTTCATAACTTCTATTATAGTCAACTTCTTGCTTATGTTTATTATAGGCATCTTGTTCTTTTTTAAGAGAATTTAATCTTTTATTTAACTCATCATCAATAAGTTTCTTTCTTTTCTCTACTTCCTTTTGATATATTTGAGTTATCTTATCTTCTATTTCCTTAGTCTTCTTTAGTTGTTCTTCTAATCTACTATTAATATCATCGTTAATAGCATCATATGAACTTACACTAGTTTTAACAAGGTGTCCTAAGTCTCCAAATACATTTGCAGTAGTACCTCTAGCAAATACACTTGATGTACCTTCACTTGTATGAGTTGCTATAGTATTTACCATCATTTGTTGTGGTTCTTCTATAGATCTAAAAGGATTAAGTTTAGCTGCTGCATTTTTTAAAGTATTAATTTTACTACTTATTGAATTTAAGATACCAGATATAACATTTTGAGCAGTTTTAAATGGTGCTGTCATAATATTTGTTAATGAACTAAATGTACTTGATACAAATGATTTAACTGAATTTGCACCACTTTGTACAGTAGACTTTATACTTGACCATACTGAAGATATAGAAGATTTAATATTATTCCATATGCTTGTTGTAGTTGATTTTACATTATTCCAAGCATTAGATATATTATTTTTAATTTCATTTACCTTATTACTTATATCTGATTTAATTCCATTCCATATAGTTTGACATATGGCTTTAATATTATTAAATGCAGTTTGTGTAGCCGATTTTAAGTTCTCCCATCCATTTTGGACAGCAGTTTTTATATTTTCAGTAGATTGACTTATATAAGATTTAATGTTATTCCAACAATTCTTTATATTTGTTAAGATTGTCTGACCTAAATTAGCTATAATTTCTTTTATTTTACTCCATCCATCATTTATAGCATTTTTAATCATATCTACAGATGTCTTGATAGTATTCTTAGCACCTTCCCAATCACCTTTAATTAATTGGTTTATAGCCATACCAGCTACTTCTAATGCTCTTTTTATTCTATCCCAAGTTTCAGATATTACATCAAAAATAGCACCTACAGAATTATCTATAGCTGCTTTAATATTATTCCAACAAGCTTGAATATTTCTACTTATGTCTCCTAATAATGTATCTATTATAGATTTGACATTATTCCATGTGTTAGATATAATGGACTTTATTTCATTAGAATCTGCACCTAGTTTACTACAAATCCAAGAGAATGCACTATCTGCTGCACTTCTTATATTTTCAAAACAATCCATCATAAATGATTTTACTGAATCCCAATTAGCAATTAGTGCTACACCTGCTGCTATTAATGCTAATACGGCTGTTACTGGTAATCCTATACTAGCTGCAAATCCTGTAAAGGCTGGAATTAAAGTACCAGTAATAAATGTTCCTACACTTGAAAATATAGCCATTAAACCTGCCCATGCACCACTTAAAGTTGCTGTAGCAGTTGTTGCTGTACCAGCACTAACGGCAAATCCACTTAACCAAGTAGCTAATGAACCTAATCCAGTTATAATAGAACCTATAGAAGATATTAATGTACCAAATAGTATTAATAATGGTGGTATTATTGCAACAATTCCTGCTATAGCTATTACTACTTTTTGAGTAGTTGGACTTAATTCAGTAAACTTATTAGCTAATTCTGTTATCTTATTTACTACTTTAGTTATAATAGGTTCTAGTGTATCAAATGCTTTTAATAAAGCACCTTCTATAGCAGATTTCATTTCATCGAATTTACCTTTAAGATTATCTGACATTATATCTGCCATTCTTTGTAATGCACCGCTAGAATTATTTATCTTATTAGTATAATCTTGTAGAGTTCCACCTGATTGAGATACTAATTCTATAAATTGTGATATGTAGTTTTGACCAGCTATATTTTTAGCATAATATGCTTGTTCCTCTTGGGATAAACTACTAAATGCTGTATTTAATTGACCTAATACATTTTCTAAACCTAAGAATTTTCCTTCATTATCAAAAACAGATATACCTAATTTATCTAATGCAACCTGTGCTTCTTTTGGTGGTTTTGATAATCTTGTAAGTACAGTAGATAATGCTCGACCTGCTTCAGAACCTTTAAATCCAGCATTTGCTAATACCCCTAATGCAGCAGATAATTCTGCGGTATTAATCCCTAATGTCTTTGCCATACCACCAGTTTGTATAAATGCTTCCATAAGCATATCTATGTTTGTATTAGTTAATGTTGATGTTTTAGCAACTTGGTTTAGGTATGTATCTAATTCACCTGTTTCTTTACCTAATGCTGACATAGAATCAGTTACCAAGTCAGATGCTCTACCTAAATCTAATGCACCAGCTTTAGCTAAATTTAACATTGGTTCTATAGAACCTAACATTTGCTCTACATCATAACCAGCAAGTGCCATATATCCAAATGCGTCTGCTACTTGAGAACTACTAAAAGATGTACTTGCACCTAATTCTAATGCTCTATTTTCTAATTGTTTAAAACTATCTCCTGTTGCACCTGATAAAGCTTGAACATTTGACATTGATGTTTCAAAATCCATACCTGTCTTTATAGCAGCAGTACCTATACCACCTATAGCTAAAGTAACTGGCATTAAATCTTGACCAACACCTTTTATAGATTGTCCCATACTCTTCATATCATTTCCAACTCTATCAAATGGCATAGTTTGAAGTTCTTGAGATAATCTATTTACATCAGCTATAGTATTATTTAATTCTGTTTGATATCCATTTAAAGCACTTTCATTCTGTTCTATTTCAGATTCTAATTGATTGTAACTATCTTTTAATTGTAATAGTTTAGTTTTAAGTTGTAATGCTTCACTAGAATTTTCACCATATGCAGATTTAGCTTGATTTAACTCTTGTTCAGTTTTATTTATAGCTTGACCTAATTCTTGATGTTCTACCTTTGCTTTATCTAATACAGAACCTATTTTAGATATTTCAGATTCGTAAGCATTTATTTTAGCTTTACCACTATCAATTTGACTAGATAAATGATCCATTTCATTACCTAATTTAGCAAAAAATCCTCCACTTTGTGCAAGTTCACTTGATAGTTTATTAAATTCTGATTCTGCTAATTTAGCACTTTGACTTATTTTATCTAGTTTATCATCTAATGTCTCAGTTTTTTGACCTAATTGTTGAAATTCTTGTTGTGCTTGATTTAGTTCATTTGTTAATTTTGATATATTAGATTCAGTTGAATTTATATCTGTACCTAATTTATTTAATTTCTCACTATTCTTTTGAACTAACTGGCTTTGTTTCTGCCATTCATCAGAACTTTTCCCTAATGTAGATTCTAATTCATTTAGTTTACTTACTTGTTTTTCTATTGTACTTTGTAAATTAGAATATGCACTCTTTTGACTTTCTAATTTTTGAGAATATAATTCTAATTGTTTAGATGTTTTAGTTATCTTAGCATCTAGTCCAGTAAAAGTTTTCTCAAATCCTTCTACACCTTTACCAGCATTCTTAAAGTCTCTATCTAAATTTTTAATTTCTTTATTAATAGAAGACATTTGTTTTGCAAATGATCCTGATTCCAAAGCTAACTCTACAGCCAGTTTAGAAATTATTTCTGACATTTAATCACTACCTTTCTTTTTTGTATTAAAAAAGACCAGAATAATATCTAGTCTGAAAATGGTAAAAAAAAATAGGAGATACGACCATAATAGTCATACCTCCTATAATTCCAAATGGTATATAAATACCTTATAAATATTTTATAACCACCTTAAAATCGAATTTAAGAGGTCGTTTTTATAAGACTTCTACATTATCATAGTCTTTTCTTTTCTTCTTTGTTTTATCTGGATTATTAAACTTAATATGTTGGTCTACTTGTCCAAATAAGAATTTAGGTGTTATATTCCAAAACTTTTCTTCATCTCTATTTAAGACAGAACACCATAAATATATTAACCAATCCCAATCCCAATCTTCATTTTTTTTATGAGGATATTCTATTCCTCTACTTGCTTTCCCTCATTTTTAGGCATTGATGTTTCAGCTAATTTAGTTATAAAAGAAAATACATTTTCCATTTCTGAAAAATCCATCTTATCTTCTATTGATGCTCTCTTTACCTGTTTATGACATCTTAATATTGATTGAATAGCTATTTCTAAAACTATATTTAAATCTTGTTTACCTATAGAATTAAATATATCTTGCATATTCATTTCTATACCTTGTTTTTTAAGTTCTAATTGAACATTAGCAAGACATCTCATATCTAATCTACCGTTATATTTTTGTCCTTTTAATTTTATTTCAACTGTATTATTCATATATAATTTACCTACCTTATAATTAATTTATTGGTGCAAATGAGATAGAATCGAACTATCTTAAACCTTTCATTTGCATATTAAAAGACTACTAAAATTTAGTAGCCTTATTATAATTAAGCTCCTGGATTAGTTGGAACTGTTTCAAAGAAATCTCCATCTACTTTATCAACATAATATATTTTTCTATCAGCAGTTTCACCTATAGTGAATTCAAGTTCTATAATTTCTTCTTCAACTTTTCCTTCTTCCATAGTTGTAGCTGATATTGAAGTTGGTTTAAATTTACAATTATATAACCAGTAACCCATTTTAGTCCCATCTAGTTTTTCTCTAGAGAAACCTAAAGCAACTGTTGGTGCTACGTCATTTGATTTAACTATATATCCATTTGCTCCAACTTTTGTATGTCCGAATAATAATTCATATTCAGATTGTGATAAAGATAATACCCCTAACGTACCTTCTCCACCAGCAAATCCACCTATTCTTGCAACTTCTCTGTTATCTGCATAAAAAGCAGTATGTTCAAATGATAATTCTGCTTCTACAGATTTACCACCTTCTATAGCTACTGGCGTATCATA
>CAJFPU010000061.1 GCA_904418825.1 uncultured Romboutsia sp.
TTCAAAAGAGCTTTAGGAGTTCTTATGAAAAAAGGTTTAATATATCAAAACGAGAACGGAACATATTTAAAATAAATAAAAATAAGGATTTCAAATTATTTGAGATCCTTATTTTTATTTACTTAATATTTTCTATTTTTACTATCCATAATCTATTCTAATAATATATATGTCGACATTTTATATTTTTATTTCCCAAGAAATAATTACATTTCCTGTAATCTTATTTTTATTAACAATATAAAGTAAATAAAATAAAAATATCACCTAATATGATATATTCAGCTATATCTTTATTTTTATTTTATTATTTCTTTTATAACCCTATAAAAATTCTTGTAACTTATTTTCTCTATATCTTCTTTAGAATAACCTCTTTTTTCTAATACATTTATTATATTTTTAGCTTTATCAGTCTCTTCAAGACCTTTAACTCCATACGTATAGGTACTTGCATAATGCTTTAATGTATCTGTGTTTAGATATTCAGCAAAGTCAAAACCTAACCCTATATGGTCAATACCCATAACTTCAACCATATGATCTATATGATCTACCAAATGATCTACTGTTCTCTTTTCTAAGTCTGAACTTACAAATTCTTCATATGAGTTTACTCCCACTACACCATTTCGTCTAGCAATTTCTCTTAGCTGATCATCTGTAAGATTTCTAGCAACATCGCAAAGACTTCTACAGTTTGAGTGTGATGCTATAAATGGTTTTGTTGCTACCTTACATATATCCCAGAATGTTTTTTCATTAGCATGAGATACATCTAATATCATACCTAATTGTTCCATTTTTTTAATAAGTCTAGCTCCATCTTCAGTTAATCCTCTATCTATATTACCTTTTGCACCTGTTGCTAATTTGTTTTCCTCATTCCAAGTAAGACTTGCATGTCTAACTCCAAGTGAATATAGTTTTTCTATATCATCTATATTATCATCTATGGCTTGTAAACCTTCCATACCTATTAATATTGCTATTTTATTATTTTCATTAGCTATATCAAAATCTTCACTTTTCTTAACTATCTGTACTATATCATGACTATCTTTTATTTCTTCTTTTATTTTATCTAATATCTGCTTAGTTCTATATTTAGGATTTTTATCATAAGGTGGGTCTACCCAAACAACAAATATTCCTCCATTTATATCTGACGCTTTAAATTTGCTTAAGTGATATTTTCTAATAATATCTTTTTCTCCATCTAGCCTTTTTTTAGCAACATGAGTCCATATATCACAATGAGCATCGAATATCATATAATCTCTCCTTTTTATATTATTAATTTTAATTATATATCATTAATATTATTTTATCTATTATATATTTAAATAGAATAATTTTAATATTTTAGAAACTAGCATATTTAAATTACATATAATGTAATATCATCAATACTATCATTAAAAGGAGGTTTTTATGAATATTAATAAATTACTTAAATTTTCTTCAAATGCTGGAAAATTAATGTTACAAAGCGGTGGAGAAACTTATCGAGTAGAAGAAACTGTATCTATGATATGTAAATGTTTTGATGTTGATGAAGTTGAAGTATTCGCTTCTCCAACTGCAGTTATAGTTTCTATATTATTTAATGGAGAAATTCATTCTATAGTAAGAAGAATAAATTCCAGAAAAATAAATTTAGATATGGTACATAATATAAATTCTTTATCTAGAAAAATATATCAACATAGATTTAGTATAGATGTTTGCGAAAAGAAATTGAAAGATATCTCAAAATCTAATTTTTATCCTTTATACAAGACTTTATTTTTTGCCGGATTAGCTACTTCAACATTTACCATACTATTTGATGGAGGAATTATGGAATTTTTATGTGCATTTTTCATAGGAATTTTAACTAAATTAGTATCTATAAATCTTGAAAAACTTAACTTAAATGATTTTTTTATAAATATAATTTGCGGTGGACTTATAGCTATTTGTTCTATAGTATGTTTGCATTTTGGAATAATCAAAGGATTAAATAAATTAATAGCTGGAAGTATAATGCTGCTTGTTCCAGGTCTTGCACTTACCAATTCTATTAGAGATATATTAGAAGGGCAACTAGTATCTGGACTCACTAGATGTGCTGAAGCATTTTTTATAGGTCTATCTTCTGCTATTGGAACAGGTTCTATCCTCCATATTTATTTTAAATTAGGAGGTTTTTAATATGATAATTGAAGTAATTGCATCATTTTTTGTTGCTTATTCTTTTGGAATATTATTTAATATAAAAGGAAAATACTTAATAATAGCCGGTTTTGGCGGGTCTATTGGATGGTTTTTACATAAATTCTGTATGCAAATTAGTCTAGGAGAAAGTTTTTCTCTTTTTATAGCATCAATAGGTTTTAGCATATATTGTGAGAGTTGTGCTAGGTTATATAAAACTCCTTCTATAATATTAAGTGTTTGTTGTTTAATTCCTTTAGTTCCTGGTTATGGCATTTATAATACTTTATATGCATTCTTAATAAAAGATTATATTCAAGCTATAGACTATGGTGTAATCACTATATCTAATGCTTGTTCGCTAGCTTTAGGTATAATACTTATATCTACCATTTATAGAAATTATAGTTTAAATAAAATAAGAAAAATAAAATTTAAATAAAATATAAAAATACCTACTAAATAAGTAGGTATTTTTATTAGATAAGAAATATATAATGCTTGTGGGAGTAAAATATTTCTAATATTATTATTTACTCTTACTATAAATACTATACATATTTTTTATAAAATATTATTAGTTTTATTTAATTATATCTTTAAATTCACAATTTATTAATTTCTGTAAATCTGGCGGACTTAATTCAACTTGATATCCAATCTTTCCTGCACTCACTATCATTGTATTAAGTTCTTTTACACTTTCATTTACAAAAGTTTTATATAATTTTTTCATGCCTATAGGTGAACATCCTCCCCTTATATACCCAGTAAATTTATTTATATCATTCACATTAATCATTGTTACATTTTTCTCATTAGCTACTTTAGCAGCTTTTTTTAAATCTAAAGTTTCATTTACAGGTATAACATAAACATAAATATTTTTACTACTTCCTTGAGCAACTAAAGTTTTATATACTTCACTTACATCTCTTCCTATTTGCTGTGCAACTTCTACACCATCAATATGTTCACCTTTTTTAATTTCATAAGATAGCATATTATAATCTATTTTATTAGAATCTAATATTCTCATTGCATTAGTTTTTACTTTTGACATACTCTAATCCTCTTACTCTTATATTATTTATCTTACTTTATAATTTTTTCTATTTTAAATATATAAAGTCCTCTATTTAAAATTTTAAGAGGATTTTATATAAATTATTTATATTTCTCTTGTATAAATCTTTAACCATTGCTTTTCTTCTTCATTTAGATACGGTGCAATCTTATCATATACTTGTTTGTGATAATTATTTAAATAAACTCTTTCATCTTTTAATAAAAGACTCTCATCTATAGCATCTAAATCAATTGGTGCAAATGTAATTACTTCAAAATCCATAAATTGACCATATTCATTTTTTTCTGCTTTTCTAACCACTATTTCATTTTCTATCCTTATTCCATGTGAATTCTCTACATATACTCCTGGTTCATTAGTTGTAACCATGCCTTCTTCTAGTATACATGTATCATCAATTCCTTCTCTTACCTTCCATCTAAATCCATTAGGACCTTCATGTACATTTAATACAAATCCTATACCATGACCTGTACCACATTTATAATCTATTCCTTCTTCCCATAATGGACCTCTAGCAAGGATATCTAAATTATACCCTCTGCATCCATATAAGAACTTAGCTTTTGAAAGTCTAATCATACCTCTTACAACATTTGTAAAATCTCTTCTAATTTTTTCATGTATTGGTCCTAATGCTATAGTTCTAGTTATATCAGTTGTTCCATCAAAATATTGCCCACCTGAATCTACTAAAAATAAATCTCTTGGTTCTAGTTTATAATTACTTTCTTCTGTAGCACTATAATGCATCATAGCTGCATGGTCTTTATATGCCGCTATAGTTGAAAAACTTGGCTCTATAAATTTATCTTGTTCTCTTCTAAAATCTTCTAGTTTTTGTGTTGCACTAATCTCTGTTATGTCTATTTTTCCTATATTATTTTTTAACCAATACATAAACTTCGTAAATGCTACTCCATCTTTTATATGACTATTTCTTATATTCTTTAATTCTATTTCATTTTTTATTGATTTAAATAATATAGATGGATTTCTTTCTTCTATTTTTTGAACATTAGATGGTATATTATTATATATTGCATAATTTACTTTTGATGTATCTATTAAAACAACTTCATTTTCACCTATATTTTTTATAAATTCATATACCTCGTCATATCCTTTTATCTGAACATTTTCTTTACTTAATTCATGTTTTATATCTTCATCTATCTTATTTTTATCAATAAATAAATAAACACTATTAGTACATATAACTGCATATGATAACACTACTGGATTTGATTTAACATCTCTACCCCTTATGTTAAATAGCCAAGCTATATCATCTAATGATGCTAAAATATGAGTAGTAGCTTTTTTCTCTTTCATTGCTTGTCTTATTCTAGATAACTTATGACTAAAGCTTTCTCCACTATATTCAATATCTAATAAAAATGCTTTCTCTGTAGGCAATGAACATCTATCTTGCCATATATCATTAACTAAATCATATTTATACTCTATATTTATACCTTTAAATACTAGCTTATTTGCAAGATTTTGACCTTCTTTTACAGACATTACTCTTCCATCAAATCCAAGAGTAGAGTTTTTAGGTAATTTCTCTAATAAATATTCTTCTATAGTAGGTACTCCTTCTTCTCCCATTTTAAATAGCTTTATACCACTATGTTTTAACTCTTGCTCTGCTTGTATAAAATATCGTACATCAGTCCAAAGTCCAACTTCATCCATAGATACTATTAAAGTCCCTGCTGAACCTGTAAAACCTGACATAAATTCTCTAGCCTTAAAATAATCTCCTACATATTCACTTTGATGATAATCAGATGATGGAACTATATATGCATATATATTTTTTTCTTTCATTAAATCTCTTATCTTCTCTATTCTTTGTTTTATCATAATATATGTACTCCTTTTCATAATATTTTAAATTTTATCTATATTTATTTATATATAGAATTAAAAATCTAAATTCATATATACTTATATCTATATATGAACTTCTTTTATTTTATTAAATTTCACTTTATTTAATTATTTTCATAATAATAATAAAGTTAAATACCTTTTATATTTTAAATATATCCCATTATAATTATAGTAACACTTTATATTATTAATTTCCTTAAAATATAAAAATATATTTTTTACGTTTATTATAAATTTTCAGTAATTAATATTTAATATTCAACTAATACTACTATATTATTTTCTACAATTATTTAATCTATTAATATATCTACTTAAAATATATAAATAAAAAAATGAGGTATTTAACCTCATTTTTTATTATCTATATAAATGGATTATAAAACCTTGATCCATTTACTTTTACCATTACTATTGATATAGCTACTATTATTATTAATATAGCTATTGATAGATAATCTATCTTTCCAAATTTTCTACTATTATACCAAGTACGCTTTTTATTATTTCCAAAAGCTCTAAGATCCATTGCCAAACTAATTTTATCTATTCTTTCTAAACTAGAAAATATTAATGGCATAATTATTGCTGCAGAATTTTTTATTCTCTTTGATAATTTCTCTTTACTAGATAAATCTATCCCTCTTGCTTGTTGAGCAAATGATATATCTTTATAGTCTCTTTGAACATCTGGTATATATCTAAGTGCAATTGATACTGTATATGCTACTTTATAACTTATACCTATCTTATTTAAAGATGCTGCAAACTCACTAGGATCTGTTGTAAGTATAAATAAAAGCGCCATTGGTATTGTTGCAAAATATTTTAATATTACATTTAATTCGTAAAATAATTGTTCTTTTGTCACTGTATAAGGACCTATTAAATGGAATAAGTCTGTTCTACTTCCATATATATCCACACCTTCATATGGTGAAAATACAAATATTAGTAGAGCATTTAGAGCTAAGAAAAATAATATAAAATAAAGTATAAAAGATACATCCTTAAACTCTATTTTAGATATTTTAAATGCTATTATTCCTAATATAAATAGTCCAACTAAAACTCTTGTATCATATGTTATCATAGCTGCTATAGTCCAAAGTAAAAAACATATTAACTTTGTAGCACCTGTTAACTTATGAATAGGTGAGTCTTTCTTTATATATGACAACATTTCTGTATTCATATTTATCTCACTCTCCTATCATAATCTATAAATCTATTTACAAATTTAGTTGTATCTTCTATATCACATCTTAAAGCTAGCTGATGTAGTGAAGTTTCTTTTAAATTGGCCTTTTCTATAATTTCTTTATTAGTTAATACGTATGCAGGAACATTATCAGCAATCTTTTCTCCTTCAGATAAAACTATTACCTTATTTGTATATTCTAGCATTAAGTGCATATCATGAGTAACCATTAGTATAGTAACACCTTTTTTATTTAACTCTACTAAAAATTCCATTATTTCAGTATAATGCTTAAAATCTTGTCCTGCTGTAGGCTCATCAAGTATTATCATATCTGGATTTAAAACTAATATAGAAGCTATTGTTACTCTTTTCTTTTGACCATAGCTAAGTGCTGATATTGGCCAATTTCTATATCCATATAATCCGCATACTTTTAATGTTTCATACACTCTTTCTTTTATTTGAGAATCAGATAATCCTCTTATTTTAAGTCCAAATGCAACTTCATCATATACCATAGTTTTAGATATCATTTGATTAGGATTTTGCATAACAAATCCAATTTTATCTGAACGCTCTTTTATAGTATCATTTACCATATCTTTTCCATCAAATAATATTCTTCCACTTGTAGGTTTATAGAATCCACAAATTAACTTAGATATAGTAGATTTTCCCGCACCATTTCTTCCTACTATAGCTGCCATATCTCCTTTATTTATCTTAAAAGATACATTTTTTAATATTTGCTTTTCTTTATTATATGAGAAGTTAATATTATCCAACTCTAATATTGGATTTTGATTTTCATCACTTTCATATACTTCAATATTTTCATACCAAGTGTTTAATTTTTCTTTATATTCTTTAAGTTCTAGAGTATCTACATTCTTTAAATTTAAAGTATTATTTATTTCACAATTAGCATACCTTAAAGCTGTTAAATATAATGGTTCTCTAATACCTACTTTTCTTAAAATGTCCTTACGTATTATTTCATCAATAGTAGTATCCGCTATTATCTCACCTTTATCCATTACTATTACTCTGTCTACATCACAATGTAGTACATCTTCTAATCTATGTTCTATAATTATTGCAGTTTTATTATTTTGCTTTTGCATCTTATCTATTAATTCTATGGCACTTTCACCAGTAGCCGGGTCTAAACTAGCTAAAGGCTCGTCAAATAAAAGTATCTTTACATCATCTACTGTAGCTCCCGCTAAAGTTACTCTTTGCTTTTGACCACCAGATAATTTGTATGGTGATGTATAAAGTTCTTTCTTTATATCAACTAATTCCGCTGATTTATTTACTCTGTCTATCATTTCATCTTGACTTACACAGTAGTTTTCTAATTTAAACGCTATATCTTCTCCAACCGTAAGACCTATAAATTGACTATCCGGATCTTGAAGAACTGTTCCTACAATCTTAGATAGTTCAAATATATTCATTTTTGTAGCGTCACTACCATTTATATTTAATCGACCTGTTACAATTCCATCATAGAAAAATGGTACAAGTCCATTTATACAGTGTGCTAAAGTACTTTTTCCTGATCCTGAAGGACCTACTATAAGCACTTTTTCACCTTCATATATACTCAAGTTTATATTCTTTACTGTAGGCTCAGCTTGTACTCTATATCGAAAGCTAAAATCTTTAAATTCTATAATCTTTTTTTTCATGATTTCTCCTTTCTATTCTTCTACTCTTAAACTACCCGTTTTTATCTTAGTTTTAGAGTAAGTTGATAATAATAAAGTACCTAAGATTCCTATTGTAATCATGTTAGAAATCCCGCCTATAGCACCTTGAAGATAAACCTTATTAGCAGGTTCCATATATATTACTATATCTAAAGTAGGTGCTACGATAAACCAAGCAACTACATTTGCTATAATTTGAGTGACATTAAATAAAATTGCTTGTTTAACTCCGAAATCTCCATCATTTACTCTTGTTTTTTTCCATACTAATCCGATAATTAGACCTACTATTGCTGAAGATATTACCCAACTGAACCATGGCATTCCATAAAATACTAAATCCTTAAGCCCATGACCTATAAGTCCTATTAAAAAACCTGCTGCAGGTCCATATAATATAGCCATTAATGCTAAGTATGCATATGCTGTTTCTATATTAGTATTAGGTATCCCACTCGGTATAGATCCAAATCTTCCTAGTATCATGAATACAGCTGCTCCAATCCCAATTGCAACTATAGTTCTTATTGAAAATTTGTTTTTATTCTTCATTCTTATACCTCTCTATTTTAGATGTATATCTCTACGTTTTTAAATTTAACACAAATTTTAGTATAATGTTAAACTCGAAAAATGTCAATAAAAGCAAGCTATACAATAAAAGGATATGAGGTTTACTCATATCCTTTTATTATTTATATTATCTTCTTTTTCTTTTCTGTTTACTCATATTTTTAGAGTTTCTTTCATTAGTATTTTTACCTTTTGAAGAACCACCTTTTAAAGATTTTCTTTGTTTAGGGTTTTTATTATCATTGTTTTTATTTGATTTTTTATTAGAATTTGCTCTATTTAAATAACCTCTTGCTTCTCTTGGTTTTATTAAACATCTTGGAGCCATACCAATTAAATCTTCTCTACCTGCTTCAACTAATGCTTGGTAAACTAAATCATAATTTCTAGGAGCGCTATATTGTAATAATGCTCTTTGCATAGCCTTTTCATGCTTTGATTTTGGCACATATACAGGCTTCATAGTTAACGGATCAAGTCCTGTATAGAACATTGTAGTAGATAATGTACCTGGCGTTGGATAAAAATCTTGAACTTGTTCTGGTTGATATTTTATGTCTCTTAAATATTCAGCAAGTTCTATTGCACTGTTAAGTGTAGAACCTGGATGAGAAGACATTAAGTAAGGTATAATATATTGCTTTTTACCTACTTTTTCAGTTATATCAAAGAACTTTTGTCTGAATCTATCATATGTGTTGCCAGCTGGTTTTTGCATATATTGTAAAACTTCTTCTGCAATATGTTCCGGTGCAACCTTTAATTGACCACTAACATGATGCTCTATTAGTTCTCTCATAAATTTATTATCTTTATCTGCCATTACATAATCATATCTTATACCTGAACGTACAAATACCTTCTTAACTTTAGGTAGACTTCTTACTTTTCTAAGAAGTTGTACAAAATCAGTATGGTCAACTTTTAAGTTCTTACATGGATCCGGATGAAGACACTGTCTATGTTTACAAGCACCTTTTGTTATTTGTTTTTTACAAGCTTCATGCCTAAAGTTTGCAGTAGGGCCTCCAACGTCATGTATATATCCTTTAAAGTCTGGAAGTTCTGTTATATATTTAGCTTCTTCTAATATAGATTCATGGCTTCTACTTTGTACTGCTCTTCCTTGATGGAATGTAATCGCACAGAATGAACAACTCCCAAAACATCCTCTAGAACTCACTATACCAAATTTAACTTCTTCTATAGCGGGTATTCCTCCCATATCCTTATATATAGGATGATAATCCTTAGCATATGGTAGTGCATAAACTGCATCTAATTCTTCTCTATTTAATGGAGCCTCTGGTTTATTTTGAACTAAATATTTATCTCCGTGTCTTTGTATTATTACTTTTCCTCTAAATGGATCTTGCTCATCATATTGAATTTTAAAAGCTCTTGCATAAGCTTCTTTACTTTCACATATTTCTTTATATGATGGTATTTCCACATAATCATCATATATTTCTTCTTTAGTATCTGCAACATAACAAGTTCCATTTATATGTCTTATATATTTAGGTTCAAATCCATCATTTAATGCATTTGCAACTTCTACTATTTGTCTTTCACTCATTCCATAAACTAATAAATCAGCTCCACTATCTATTAATATAGATTTTCTAACTCTATCACTCCAATAATCATAATGAGCAAATCTTCTTAAACTAGCTTCTATACCACCTATTACTATATTTACATCCTTGTATGCTTCTCTTATTTTATTACAATAAACTATAACAGCTCTATCTGGTCTGCATCCCATTTTTCCACCTGGAGAATACATATCTTTGTCTCTATGTTTTTTGCTAACAGAGTAATGATTTACCATAGAGTCCATATTTCCTGAATTTACTAGAAAGCCAAGTCTTGGTCTTCCTAATTTCATAAAATCTTCTGTAGTTTTCCAGTCTGGTTGTGCTATTATACCTACTTTATATCCCGCATTTTCTAATACCCTAGATATTATAGCTGTTCCAAAACTATGATGGTCAACATATGCATCTCCTGTAACCAGTACAAAATCAAGTTGATCCCATCCTCTATCTATCATATCTTGCTTGCATATTGGTAAAAATTTATTTTCCATTATATCACCTGCTTATTTTATACTTTTATTGTATATATCAATTATAATTGTCTTATAAACCATAATTATATCATTAAAATTCAATTCTTTTAATGGTAAATTAATAAATATTATATCAATAATTAGAAAAAAATCGCATCATATATAATGAAGCGATTTTTCAAGAAAATAATATTTTCAAATTAATAAAGAAAATGTACTATTAAATTTCTTATACAATAAGATCTAATTACAAAACTTTAAATTAATTTTTACATATTTTATTTTTATTTACTTTTTTTACTTTAATAAATATAGACACTATAAAAAAATATTATATAACTTTTAAAATATAATCTGATAAAAACTTATCCTAAAATATTTAAGATAAGTTTTTTTATTTTTCTATATATTTAATAATTCTTTTATTTTGTCTTCAGAATAGTTTATAACTAACTCCTTAGGAAAATCATTATCTTGTATTATTTTTTCTGAATAAGTAAAATTACCTACATCATAACATATATGTGCATCACTTCCCATTATTACATTAACATCGTATTTTTTGCAATATTTAAGAAGCTCCTTAACATTATTCCAAGCACCTTCTCTAAAAGTATTTGGCTTTAAAGATGAGTTATTAATTTCAAAAACAATTCCTTTTTCTTTAGCTGCCTTTACTACTTTTTCATAATCTACTGCATATCTACTATCATCTAAATGAGCTACTATTTTAACAACCTTTTCATGATTCATAGCATTTATTACAGCATTTGTATTTTCTTCTTTAGAACCAGGAGTAATACAAGGAGGATGTAAACTAACTAACATATAATTCATATGAACTATCATATCCGGAGTTATATCTATATTCCCATTATAATCTAGTATATTTGCTTCAATTCCTTGAATTATTTTTACGCCATCAATCTCTTTAGGTATAACGTGTACATTTTGAAAATAATATGCATGAGGTGATGCAGGCATATTAGGTGCATGTTCAGATAAACCTATATATTTAAGACCTGCTAGCTTTGCAGCTTCTACATTTTCTTTAATAGTGCTATATGCATGTCCACTTACAAGTGTATGTGTATGTAAATCGATTAAAGCTTTCATATAATTATCCTTTCTTTATAAATTAAGTACAAGATGTATATACCTTGTACTTATTATATTATTTTTGTAAATTTTTAAACTTATCTTT
>CAJFPU010000062.1 GCA_904418825.1 uncultured Romboutsia sp.
GTTATATGTGCTCTTCAAAGCATTGTTAGCAGAAATATAGACCCTGTAGATTCTGTAGTTTTATCTCTTGGAGTTATAAATGGTGGCATAAAAGAAAATGTTATATGTCCACGTGTTACAATTAGTGGTACTTTAAGAACTATAAATGCTGATACTCGAAAATATGCTAAAGAAAGAATAAAAGAAATAGTAGACTTTACTTGTAAAGGGCTTGGTGCTTTCGGTACAGTTAATATTGAAAAAGGATACGCACCACTTGTTAATGATAACTTTGTTGTAGATATAGTAAAAGAAAATGCAATTAACTTACTTGGAAAAGATAATGTAGTATTTAGAAAACATCCTTCTTTAGGAGCAGAAGATTTTTCTTTTTACTTAGAACATTCAAAAGGAGCTTTTTATCATTTAGGTTGTAGAAATGAAGAGAAAAATATTTTATCTTCTTTGCATACTGCTGATTTTGATATAGATGAAGATTGTTTAGAAATAGGGGTAATGCTTCATGTTTTAAATACATTATCTTTTTCAAAATTATAGTAATTTTAATATATTCTTATATTGCTAATTAATATAAAAAATAGGAGCTATGCTCCTATCCTTTTGCTTCATAATAGATTAAAATTGTAAATTATCCTTTAAACATAAACTCATACTGGTTATTATTTTTATTCATTAAAACATTTAAAGTCCCTTCTATTTTGTCATGAAAATCATTTATTGAAGTAATACTTTCTATATATATGTATTCATTAGCACTAGAGTTTGAATTTATATTGCATGAAAGGTGTGCATCTCTTTCTTTATCGCTAAAAAATAGCTTATCTAAATTTACAGAAATCAATTCATCAGATTTATTTTCTATGATTAGTTCAATCATACCAGCATTGTCCTTATAATGAAGATTTACAGCACTTATTTTTAAATCTTCATTATCAACTAAAACTGGATTTTCATAAAAATCAATTACATTCTCATTCTGTGCTTCTACTTTGGTTGATTCATCTACATCTGATTTATTAGAATCAATATTTTCCCAACCTACTATTAATGATAATATACACGCACAAATACATGATATTAAAATATACTTTCTCATAAAATACCCTCTATTTTTATTCTCTAATTCACACTTTATAACAATTGTGAACTTTCTTACATTATATCATTAATTCACTATTTCTATATAATTAATCACACAATTAGCTGACAAATCCTAAAATTCATTTTAAAAAAGGAATTAATAATAATATATAATAATAAGAAAATGAATGGAATACTTATAATTAATAAAAAATAAAGTATAAATAGGGGGATATCCTATGAAATTATTAAGACCTACATACGTTGAGATTGATTTAGATATTATAAAACATAATATAAATGAAATAAAAAAAGTTATAGATAAAAATACTAAGTTAGGAGCTGTTATAAAAGCAAATGCCTATGGTCATGGAGCAATTGAAGTTGCAAGGGTATTAGAAGAAGAAAATGTTGACTATATATGCGTTGCTGGGCTTAATGAAGCTATGGAACTTAGAAAGAACAATATAAAATTACCAATATTAATAATGGGATACACACCAGATGATTGTCTAGATATAGCTATTCAAAATAATATAACATTAACAATATTTTCAAAAGAACAAGCTGAAATTTTATCAAATAAATCTAAAAAAATAACTAAAAAAGCTAAAATACATATAAAAATAGATACAGGATTTAATAGATTAGGATTTAAAATAAACGAAAGTTTACCTTCTATAATCCATTATATATACAATTTACCAAATATAAATCTAGAAGGAATATTTTCACATCTAGCTCTAAAAGATATAGAAAGTGATTATGAACAATTTAGTAAATTTACTAAACTATTAAATGAAATAAAACGAATTAATATACCTATAAAGCATATATGCGATAGTATAGGTATGGTTGCGTATAAAGATTTTCATATAGATATGGTTAGGGTTGGAGCAAGTTTATATGGATATAACAGTAGAGAATCTATAATGAATTTAAAACCTGCTATGACATTTAAGTCTAAGTTTGCACAAATTAAAAATATAAAAAAAGGTGAAGGTATAAGTTATGACTATTCATATGTAGCAGAGAAAGATATGAAAATAGGAACTGTTTTATGTGGATACTCAGACGGGATACCAAGGATATTATCAAACAAAGGATATGTTTATGTAAATGGAAAAAAGGCAAACATACTGGGTAAAATCTGTATGGACCAATGTATAGTTGACTTAACAGATATAAAAGATGTTAGTATGGATAGTGAGGTTATTTTTTATGGAAATGGTGGGCCTAAATTACTAGATGTAGCAAATTTAGCAGATACAAATAGAAATGAACTATTAAGTATAGTATCAAGAAGAGTTGCTAGAGTATATATAAAAGATAAAAAAATATATAAAATATTAGATTATTTAAGTTAATAGGAAATGTTTTAAAGTCAGTAATATCACTAGGTATAAAATAAAGGGGGAAATAATATGATATATCCAAAAGGAATAAAAAAAGGAGATACTATAGGAATAGTAGCACCATCTGGACCATTTAGAGCTACAACTTTAGATGAGATAGAAAAAGCATTAAATGACTTAGGGTATGATGTTAAGTTTGGAAAAAGTTGTTATGGTTCTTATAAAGGGTATTTATCAAGTGAAGATAGCATAAGAGCAAAAGATATTGAAGATATGTTTTTAGATAAAACTGTAGATGGAATATTTTGTTTAAGAGGTGGATACGGAACACCTAGAATATTAGACTTAATAGATTATGATATTATAAAAAATAATCCTAAATTCTTTGTTGGGTTTTCTGATATAACAGGACTACATATAGCATTTAATAAATACGCTGACTTAGTAACATTTCACGGTGTAATGGCGGGAACATCTCATAAATGGGATGAATTTACGTATAATTCTTTAATAAATGCTTTAAATAATAATGTTACTAAGCTTGAAAATCCTAATGATGAACCTATATATACAGTTATAAAAGGACAGTGTGAAGGTGAATTAATAGGTGGGAATTTAGCATTGATAGTAGCAGGTCTTGGAACTAAATATGAAATAGATACAAAGGACAAAATACTATTTATAGAAGATATTGGAGAATCTATATACAGATTAGATAGAATGTTAACTCAATTATCATTAGCAGGTAAGTTTGATGATTGTGTTGGAATAGTATTTGGTGATTTTTGTGATTGTAATAAGGACCATGATGATGATTTTGAAATACTAGAGCTTATACAAGATAGAGTATCTAAGTACAATAAACCTTGTATATTTAATTTAAAATCAGGTCATTGTACTCCAATGATAACACTTCCTTTTGGATGTAAGTATAAGCTAAATGCTAGTGAGAAAACTTTAGAACTAATTAAATAAATTGTGAAAAAATGAATCTAATTTTAGATTCATTTTTTTATATAATTTTATAGCATAAGATTTAGTGTTTTGTATACAGACATAGTTATATTGTATATATTAATAAATTTAGATATAATGATATTAATATAATTTTATTATAGGAGATTATTATGAGTGAAACTAAGATTTTAAAAGGTAATGTAATATATGAAGATGGTTTTTTTATGGGGGAAAAAGACATAAAGATTTATTACAAAAGCTATGAAGTTTTAGATAGTGAAGCTGTAATAGTTATATCACATGGATTTTGTGAGAGTAGTGAAAAATATAGAGAATTTATTAAAATATTAAATAAAAATAACTATTCTGTATACATAATAGACCATAGAGGACATGGACGTTCAGGACGACTTGGAATAGACAATAGTCAAATTGATGTTGAGGATTTTAATTATTATGTTAAAGATTTAAAGACATTCTTAAATAGTATAGTTGTTCCAAATTTAAATAATAGAAAATTATATTTATATTCTCATTCTATGGGAGGAGCTATCGGAGCTTTATTTTTAGAAAAATATAATAATTATTTTGAAAAAGCTATATTAAATTGTCCTATGATGGAAATAGATACAGGAAAATATCCTAAAATATTTTCAAAGATAGTATCTAAATTATTCTGTATAATAGGTATGGGTAATAAATACTTATTTGGACATGGTCCATTTAACAATAAAGCAGATTTAAAGAATTCTGGGACTAGTTCACAAAAAAGATATGATTCATACTTTAATAAGCAATTAAAATATAAAGAATTACAAACATCCGGTGGATCTTTTAATTGGATAAACCAAGCGTTTAAAGGAATTAAAGAACTATTAAAAAAAGAAAATATAGCTAATATAAATGCAGATATACTTTTATTTCAAGCAGGAAAAGATACATTTGTAAAGCCTAATGGACATAATAAATTTGTATCCTTAGCTAAAAATTGTGAACTTGTAAAATTTGAAGATGCAAAACATGAAATATATATGGAAAAAGACGAAATATTTAATCCTTATATGAAAAAAGTTTTGGAATTTTACGATAAATAAAAGATTTATATTATATAAAAGTATTGAAAAATTATATAAATATGTTAGAATATATAAAAATACAAATATAAATGACTCGTATATTTAGCGGTAATATGGTCCGCAAGTTTCTACCTACTAACCATAAATTAGTAGACTACGAGGTATAGTTTAATTTATATTATATATTAAATATATAATATTTAAGATTGTTACTAAAGCCTCGATAAATTATCAAGGCTTTTTTTGTAGTTAAATTTCTAAAAAATGAATTATATATAGTAAAATAATAAGATATCTCGTTAATTTTTAAAGAGAGTATAGTAAAAAATAATAAATTAAAATTATAGAAATATTATAGTATGGGGGAGAATAATGAAAGAATTAAAAGAACGTATATTAGAAGAGGGAAAAGCATTAAATGAAACTGTACTTAAGGTTGATACATTTTTAAATCATCAAGTAGATTCAAAGTTAATGTATAACATGGGGACTTATTTCAAAGAATATTTTAAAAATCATGGTATAACTAGAATACTTACTATAGAAAGTTCAGGAATAGCACCAACAGCTATGACTGCTATGCAAATGAATTTACCAATGGTAATACTTAAAAAGCAACAATCTAAAATATTAAATGGAGAGGTATATCAAACAACAGTACATTCATTTACTAAAGGACTTAATTATGAGTTAACTTTATCTAAAGATTACATATCAAAAGATGATAAAGTGCTTATAATAGATGATTTTTTAGCTAATGGAGAAGCAGCACTTGGAGCTGCTAGACTTGTTGAAGAAGCAGGTGCTAAAGTTAGTGGTATTGGTATAGTTATAGAAAAGTCATTCCAAGTTGGGCGTTCAAAGCTTGAAGAAAAAGGATATGAAGTTTATTCTTTAGCAAGAATATCTAAGTTAGGGAAAGATTTAATAGAATTTATAGATTAAGCTGTCTCAAGTTTGAGACAGCTTTTTAATTAGAAGCTAATACAGTATTCTTAAATATATCAATAATTTCACTTGGATGATCAATTACATATTTAGGATTAAAACTCTCAAGTTCATTACGATCTCTAAATCCCCAAGTAACACCGATAGCGTCCATACCAGCACTAATACCTGTTTTCATATCAGTATCAGTATCACCAATATATAGGCATTCAAAAGGCGACACACCTAATTCATTAGCAATAATAATTGCACCTTCAGAATCAGGCTTTCTCTTAATAGTAGGCTTTTCACCAGCTATATAATCAAAATATCCATTTTCAAAAACACTATTTACATTCTCAACTGTTTGAGCATGAGGTTTGTTAGACAATACTGCTATTTTAATATCATTTTTCTTTAAAAAATCTAACATATCACATATACCGTCATAAGCATTAACTTTATACATACAATGAATTTTAAAATATTCCATATAAGTAACTATAGCATCATCATAATTTTCTAAATTAGTGTCACCACAATGAATTAAAGCTCTTTCAATTAATTTTTTATATCCATCCCCCACAAGTATTTTATAAATGTCTTCATCAATAGGTCCTAAGTTATACTTATTTAAAGTTAAATTACAACTATAAGAAATGGCTTTTATTGAATTTATCAAAGTACCATCTAAATCAAAAATACAACATTTATACATTTTTATACACCCCTTATCTTATTTTTAAAATTAAACTTTACTATTTTATTATATATTATAAAAAGCTTGTTAATATAAAAAATTATTTATTAGTCATAGGAATTATTGTTATATCTAGTTTAACTTTTGATATAGCTAAATCGAATGCATAATAATAGAATTATAATCTAAAGTGTAAATATTAAAATATATCAATGGAGAAAATAATATTATAAAAGAATTAAACACAAAATAAAAAAATACTTTATAAGTAAATAAAAAGCAATAAGTTTATTAAATTACGATGTAAAGACTTTAGAAATTCATGTAGATGAAATAAGAAGACATTTCTTAGGAAATAAATCTATATTTACACTAACATAATAGATATATTAGTAAAAAGGAGATACAAATGGATAAAAAATTTACAGATAGAACAGAACTTATATTAGGAGAAGATGGAATAGAAAAATTAAAAAATTCACATGTCTTATTAATAGGAGTTGGTGGTGTAGGAAGTTTTTGTGCCGAAGCCTTAATAAGAGCAGGACTTGGAAATATAACAATAGTAGATTATTCAGAAGTTGAAATTACTGATTTTAATAGGCAATTGCCAGGAATTAATTCAAATTTAGGCAAAGATAAGGTAGAAGTAGTTAAAGAAAGATTATTAGATATAAATAAAGATTTAAATATAAATGCTATAAAAGTTACATTTAATAAAGAAAGTAGTGATGAAATATTTAATACAAAGTATGACTATGTGGTAGATGCTATAGATATGGTTTCATCAAAAATACATTTAGTACAAGAATGTATAAAAAGAAATATACCTATAATAAGTTCTATGGGAATGGGGAACAAACTAGACCCAACTAAAATAGAAGTAAGTGATATTTCTCAAACTCATACTTGTCCATTGGCAAAAGTAATGAGAAAAGAACTAAGAGATAGAGGAATAGATCATTTAAAAGTGGTATTTTCGACAGAACATCCTCTAGTACCAAAGAAAAAGATATCAAATGGGCACAGAATATTTCCAGGAAGTATATCATTTATGTCATCTTCTGGAGGACTTGTTATAGCCAGTCAAGTTGTAAAAGATTTATTAAATTTATAAAGAATAAGAGTATAAATATAACTTTATAATAATTTAGTTAGAAAAAATTTAAAATAAGTAATTGTATATTAATGGATTGTAATTAAAAAAGTACAGTTATTTTTATGAAATAATTAGAGTATTAAGTTATAAATTTTATAAATCTTGTATTTCTTGATAAGTATCTATTAAAAGATATATATAATAAAAAAAGATATAGGATTTATTAGTGTAATAACTAATTATCCTATATCTATAATACTATATTTTAATAAATTATTCGTCTTTATATATACTTAAACTAAACTATATATAAATAATTAATTGCTTTGTTGTTCTTGAGTATCAAAGCTACCTTGATCCTCAGTTTGAACATCTAATGTTTCATCATCTTCATTAGAAACAGAAGTATCAGCGTTATCTTGAGGAGTTTCCTCAGTAGAGCTATTTTCATCTAATATATTGCTTGTTTCCTCATTAGTATTATTTTGCTCATTTGGAACTATCTCTGTTTGTTGAGTATTATCTTGATTACTATCAGATTCATTATTAAATAATCCCTTAAACCAGTTTATTATTTTTGCAAAGAATCCTTCAACTTCTTCGCTAGATGGAAGGTTTATAGTTGATTTATCAGTAGCATCTATTTGAGCATTTTCACCAAGTATATTATCATTAGTACTTTCAAGTATACTTGAATCCTTACTTTCGCCACCAAATGTTTCTTTAAACCAATCGCCTATTCCTGTAAAGAAGTTCTTTATAGAATCAAAGAATCCTTTATTTACACTTTCACCCATAGCAGATAAGTTTTCATTAACAACATTAGAAACACTTTCTAGTGCATTTTTCATTTCATTGTAGTTGTAATCTTGTTCAGAGATTTTTGCCATTAAGTTTTCAAGCTTAGCCATTTGTTCATCAGATAAAGTTACATTATAGTTGTTTACTACATTATTTATAGTTTCAGCTATTTGAACAGTATCTTTTGTATTATTTTTTATTATCTCTGTTTTTACATCATTAACAATACCTGTTGCTTTATCTTGACCAATATCTTCACCTAAATCTCCAGTAGTTATTAATTCTTCTGAAGCTAATTCTTTTTTATCTTCATCTAAAGGTTCTCCAGTAGCATCTTCAAATGCTTTCATTATACCTGTTAATGCACCTGTTCCAGAAACTGGGAAGTTTGCAGCAATTACAACATCAGCATCAGTAAGACCAGCAGTAGATAATGTAGTTGCAACCATAGCTGGAGTTGCCCAAGTTATATTAGCCGTTTTAACATTTATACCACTACCTGATTTTGTTGGTTCAACATAGGCACAAGAATAAGTTTTCTTTCCAAGTTGAGCCTCAGATGCAACACCTTGTAGGTATTTTCTTTCCTCTTGGTTATTAACATCAAGTATTACAACTTCGTTTTCATTAACTCCGAAATATTTTAACATTGTATCTTTTTGATTTTGTGTTAAATCCGCACCAAGAGTTACAACTCTAGCACCATCTGCAAATACAAGTCCTAAACTAGATAAACTTAAAATTGTAGTAAGACCTAAAGTTACAAATCTTTTTCTAAAATTATTTAATTTTTTGTTCATAAATTTCATTCCTTTCAACTTATAAAAAGTTAAACCATAATATATCCCTATTACATTATACTATAAATTATATATGTAAAAAAGCAAATTACAAGTTTGTAATAATTTATACAAAAATTATTTTAATTGTTTATATATTTTAGAAATACAAATATTTTCAATATTTAATTAATCAATATAAATTTCTTGAAGTATTTATACAATAAAAGCGTATAAGCTAACTGATTTTTATTATAAATTATAAATTAATGTGTTTAATCAAATTTTAAATATGTAATTAAATTTGTAAAAAAAGGGTATAATTAACTTATGATTTTATATTCAAATATTGAAAAAATAAGAAATGTATTATAATATGGAAACAGGAAATATATAGATATTTATATCTATAAGTTAGAAAGGATAAATACTATGTCAAAACAATTAGTAAAAGAAAGAGTTATAAAGTATTTAATGGAGGACTTACTAGTACCACATGATATGATAGACACTGATGTACCATTATCAGAATTTGAAGAGGGTGCAGAAGGAATAATAGACATAATAGTAAGTGTTAAAGATAAAGAAGATTACTTAGTTCCAGTTATGTTAGTTAGTTGCTTAGATGAAGATGTAGAATTAGAAGGTGAAGTAGTGCAAAAGCAAATAGATTTCTTAGAAGATGTTGATAATATAACTACTGCAGGTAGAATAATATTAACTAATGGAAATCAAATGATGTATGCTGACTGGACTGGAGAAGAATACGATACAGAAGCAGCACTTCCAACATATGAACAAATGGAAAAAGAATTATTTGAAATGGAAAAATTAGTTGCTGAACATGAGCATTCTCATCATGGATGTGGATGTGGAGGACACAATCATGAAGAAGGACATGGATGTTGTTCAGGTCATGGACATCATCATGGGGATGGCCATAACTGTGGTTGTAAACACTAATAAATAAATATATACGAACTTGACGATACTTTTTAATAATGATATTATAAATATGTTAAAAATTCTATATAAAACCGTAAATGTTGGGGCAAAAGACAAAGGATTTATTAATATAGGGATTTATAGCGTCGTTCGATAAAAAAAGACTACTTTTATTGTAGTCTTTTTTTATGCCTAAAAATATATAAAACTTATTTATATAATGAAAATAAGGGAAAATTAATAAAAAATATAAATAAAAAAAGGAAATTTGATAGCTAAGGTAGAATAATATATAAATAAATTTATTGACATTTAATTTAATTGAATGGAATGTTTTTAAAACAGCTATCATAAGATAAATATAGATGAAGCTAGAGAAAAGATAACATCTCAATTAACAAACTATATATAAAAGGGGTTATATTATGGAGGCTAAAAAAGAGCAAAGTTATGAAAGTTATATTTATTCTGATTCATCAAATACATCTAATACAATGAAAATGTATTTAAAAGAAATAGAAGAATACCAAATGTTATCGGCTAAAGAGGAAGTAGAATTAGCTAAAGCTATAATTGACTCTTCAGAGGAAGCAAAAGAGAAATTTATAAATGCAAATTATAGATTAGTTGTAAGTATAGCTAAAAAATATAGAAAAGAAAGTGTAGATATGCTTGACTTAATCCAAGCGGGGAATATTGGACTTATAAAAGCAGTTGAGAAGTACGATTATAAAAAGGGGTTTAAATTCAGCACTTACGCTACATGGTGGATAAAACAAAGTATAACAAGATACATAGATGACTGTGAAAATACTATTAGAATACCTGTTCATCTTCATCAAAGAATAAATTTTGTAAAAAGAAAAAAACAAGAACTTGCAAATATACTTCAAAGAGAACCTAGTATAGAAGAACTTGCTGAAACTTGTGAACTTGAAGTTGATAAGGTTTTAGATATACTAAAAAGAGATAAAAACATAGTATCTCTTGATACTCCTATTAAAGAAGATGAAGATAGTAGCTTAGTTGAGTTTATACCATCTGATGCTCACTTTGGAGATGTGGTCATGCATGAGGTTGAACAAAACAACTTAAGAGAAAAGATAGAAGAAGTATTAACTGATCTTAGTGATCAAGAGCAACAAGTACTTAGAATGAGATTTGGACTTGATGATGACACACCTAAGACTTTAGAAGAAATCGGTAAAGTATTTGGCGTAACAAGAGAAAGAATAAGACAAATAGAAGCTAAAGCAATTAGAAAATTAAGACACCCAAGTAGACTTAAATTACTTAAAAATTTTTATTAATTAGTTTGTACAAAAGCGGGAATATATTTCCGCTTTTATTATTTATATCCTTTATAAAAGCTAATTTGATTTCTTTAAGTAAATAGTAGCACATATTAATTTGTATCGCATCTAAAATCTAACTAAATTTTATAAAAAATACTTTAAAGAGGTATATACATAATTAGTATAGAAAAATTAAAAAGTGCACTTATAAAAATAGCTATTTCAAAATTATTAAATAATGATTTTAAAATAGCTATTTTTATAAATACATGTTTACATTTTTTCTTATTTCATATACAATGCTATTATAGTCAGTTACTTGAGTAACTAAGTGATTAATTAATGCAAGGAGGGATTTATGAAGCTTATATTAAATGAAGATGAACCAATATTTATTCAAATATCAAAAGCTATAGAGGATGAAATACTAACAGATAACATAAAAGAAGATGAATAGAGGATGAAATACTAACAGATAACATAAAAGAAGATGAACAAGTGCCTTCAACAACAGAATTATCAAGGTTATATAATATAAATCCAGCTACAGTATTAAAGGGGATGAATATATTAGTAGATAAGAATATTTTATATAAAAAAAGAGGTCTAGGTATGTTTGTAAATAGCGGAGCAAAAAATACTATAAAACTTTTAAGAAAAGAAAGCTTTAAAAATAAGGTTATAAAAAATTTAATTGAAGAAGCAAGTAAATTAGAAATAGATAAAGATGAATTACTTGAAATTATTAAACAATATAAAGGGGGA
>CAJFPU010000063.1 GCA_904418825.1 uncultured Romboutsia sp.
GTCGGATGCTCATAAGGCAGTTGATATATGTAGCGGATTTGATAAAGCTTATGAAATATTAGATTATTTAGGGTTTAAGTATGTATGTTTATTTGAAAAGCGAAAGTGTAAGTTTATAAAAGTTGAGAAAGATATTATACATAGTGCGTGATATAATAAATTTAGAGTGTAGACAAAGTCTACGCTCTTTTATTTTTAGAAATACTTTTTTTAGTTTTAAAATTTAGGGGGTCGAAAAACACGACGGGGTATGAATAGTATTAATGATAAATTATATACTTATATGAAAAATGAAGGAAGTTATTAAGATATATAGAATTAAAAAAATATATTTAAAATGAAGGAGAATATAAATTGAAAAAACCAATAGAACTAATTATAAAAGTATTTTTACTAAAAGATATAAAAACAGAAGAAACATCAGCACAAATATGTAAACTTATAGATAAAGTATTAATACTAGATGATAACTATAAAATATTTCATAATGAAAATAAATTTAAAAATTATTGTTTTGATATGTTATATCCTATAGAAAAAGATAAAGTTTATAAAAAGGATTGTATATATACATTCAAAATTAGAACAATAGACGAAAGTTTATGTAGTTATATAATAAGTATGCTAAAAAATGAATATACAGATGAAATGAAAGTATTAACTATATGTAAGAGAATATTGCCTAAAAAACATATAGAAAGCATACATAGCATAACACCAATTGTAGTTAAATTTGATAGCGGATATTGGAAAGAACATAGCAATATAGATAGATTAGAAAAAAGAATAAGAGAAAATTTAATAAAAAAATATAATGAATTTTATAATACTAAAATAGATGAAGATTTTGAATTATTTACAGTAATTACTATAAATAATAAAAAACCTATAGCAACTAAATATAAAGATATAACTTTGCTTGGAGATAAGATTAATTTTAAAGTTGCAGATAATAAACAAGCACAAGATATAATAAATTTTGCAATAGGTACAGGTATTGGAGAAATGAATTCTAGAGGATTAGGATTTATTAATTATAGATGGCTATAAGGTGGTGAGATAGTGTTAAAAGATTGCTTAGAAGTATTTAAAAATATTTATGAACAATATGGGGACAAACTTATAACAGATGATTATACCTTAGTAGAAGGCTCATATGTATTAGTAAAAAAAGATAATAGTTATGAAGTATTAGAAGTATCTAAAAAAGATAATGATACATCAAATAAGTTATATCAATACTTTGTTCAAAGAGATTATTTATCTAAATTAATAGATATGAATAAACCAATAGATGGTAAGAAGGTAGTACATAGTAATAATTATTTAACTTTTTTTATAAAGAAAGAAAATATAAATAAAACTAAATTAACTAGTGAAATAATAGATAAATATTATGAAATACTATTAAATCCAACTATAAAGTATAAAGATAAAAATGAAAAGAAAAGTATGTATGAAAAAGCTGAAAGAATATATGGAAAAGTAAATGAAAATCAACTTATAAGTAATAAAGATTGGATAAAATCTAATGTATTTAATTTAGTAAATGAAGTTAAAAGTGATAAAAATTATTTAAAAGTATTTTTTGAGGAAGATATAGATATATACTCAAAAGAAAGTAACAAATATATACTTCCAAATATATATAACAATACAGATTTTAATTTAAACATAGAACTAAAAACATATGGTTTACCTAATGATAATATGGGATTAAATTCTAAAAAGCCATATTTAGAACAAAAAACTAGAAAAAATACTATTCCATATTTAATAAATGAAGAAGAAGTATTATTACAAAAAAAATTCTTTGATTACTTAATGAATAAGGCAAATAAAGGAAAAAGGCTTATTTATGTAGATGATAAAATTTATGCTTTAGAAATAGGAGATAAACTAGATAAAAGATTTAATGGATATTTTTTAAGAATTCAAAAGGGAAAAGAAGTAGAAATACAAGATTTTGATACAATAGTAAATCTAAATCATAATATAACTAAATTTAATATAGATATGATAATACATATAGACTACAGTAAAAATAAACAAAATTTAGAATATAAACTTACTGAAGATATCAATTATATAGAAAATACTATAAATGATGTATTTTTTAATAAATATTTAAAGATTAATTATTTTGTAGATACTAAAGAAATAAAATTAAATGATAGTAAATTAAAATACATATTAATAACCCATAGAGAAGAACTATTTACATGGTTTTATAAAGGAAACATTAAAAATATTAAAAAAAGCTTACCAAAATGGTCTCTAGATATAATAAAAAATTCAATATTAAATGAATATAAATTAAAAGCAACAGAACAATTTAATTTAAGACATAGCTTATTAAAATATTTTAATGGAGGTAATAACATGGCAGATATGCTAAAAGAAATTAAAGATTCTCTTAGAATAAAAATAAATCAAAAAGAAACAACAATTATACAAAATGACGAAGAATATTATTTTGCTATAGGTCAAATAGCTAGTTATCTTATATCTCTTAATAAATCAGCAAATAAATCTCATTCTTTATTAAACCCTATAATAAATAGTAAAAGTGAAGAAAAATTAGTAAATGAAATAAATAAACTATTTAAAAAGTATAACTATGCAATAAAAAAAGATAATAAAAGATTTAACAATTTATATTCTATGATATTAGGATACAAATCAAGCTCTAAAATAAATGACGATTTGCTAATAGCAGGATATTTAAATTCAAATTTAATATATGAAAAAATGGAGGATAAAGATAATGAATAAAAGAGTATATGGAGTAATAGGGATAAAATCTATAATGGCTAATTGGAATGCAGATTTTAGTGGATACCCAAAAACAATATCTACTGGAGAGGTATTTGGTAGTGATAAAGCATTAAAGTTTCCCATGAAAAAAATGTGGGAAAATGAAGGAGAAAAAGTATTATATATAAAATCACTTAAAGCAGATAAAGGTAAAAAGGACGAAGTAAAAGTAAGACCAAAATCATTAAAAGAAAGATATGAAGAAATCTTTGAAATAGAAGATCTTAAAAAAGAAAAAGATAGTAAACAAGTATTAACTAATCTATTTAATGCAATAGATGTTAAAAATTTTGGAGCTACTTTTGCAGAAGAAGGTAATAACATAGGGATAACAGGTGCAGTTCAAATAGGACAAGGATTTAATAAATATGAAGATACACAAGCACAAGAACAACAAATTTTATCTCCATTTAGAGATTCAAAAGCAAAAGAAAAAAGTAAAGATGGAGAAGATGCAAGTTCAACTACATTAGGAACAAAAATAGTTAGTAACGAAGCTCATTATTTTTATCCATTCTCTATAAATCCACTAGTATATAAATCATATATAGATATGGGTGTAACAAATGGTTATACACAAGAAGATTATAAAAAATTTAAAGAAGTAGCATTAGTTAGTGCAACAGCATTTAATACAAATTCAAAAATAGGTTGTGAAAATGAGTTTGCTATATTTATAGAAACAGACAATCAATTATATTTACCAGATTTAGCACAGTACATAACTTTTGAAAAAGAAGAAAAAGACATCATAACACTTGGATTTGATGAGTTATTAAATTCATTAGGTGATGATATATTAAATGTTGAAATTTATTATAATCCATATAAATTAAAAATAAATGCAAATATAACAAAAGCAAAATACTTAAATATATTCACTAGAAAAGAGGTATAAAATGAAGGCTTTAAAGTTTAACCTAAGTGGTCAAACAGCTTTTTTTAAAAAACCAGATGTTAATTCTTATTTATATTTTACATATGGAAATATACATAAAATTGCTCTTATAGGTATAATTGGTAGTTGTTTAGGTTTTGAAGGATATAATCAACAAAAAACAAAAGGCAGTGATTTTCCGCAGTTTTATGAAAAATTAAATGATTTAAAAGTAGCTATTGTCCCTAAAAATGAAGGTGGATATATAAATAAAAAAGTACAAGTATTTAATAATTCTGTAGGATATGCTTCTAAAGAAGAAGGTGGAAACTTAATAGTTAAAGAACAGTGGTTAGAAAATCCTATGTGGGATATATATATATTACTAGAAGATAATGAAATATGTAAAAGCATAGAAGAAAGATTTAAAACAAGGAAGTTTACATATATACCATACTTAGGAAAAAATGATCATATAGCAAATATAAGTGATATACAAATTATAGATAATGTAACTGTTAATAACAATTTTGATAAAATCGATAGTATGTTTATAAAAGATAAGTTTGAGTTTATATTAGAAGATGATTTTTTTTGTTTAGATATTGATTTAGATGAGGAAGAAAAGTTTAAATATCAAGAAAAATTACCATATAAATTAGAATTAACTACAAATCAATATATACTAGAAACATTTATATATACAAATATGAATGTAAAAAAAATAGATGAATCACAAGTTTACAATATAGATAATTTAAACTTATATTTTATATAGGAGAGAGGTATGTATTTTAAAGATATAGAAATATTTGATATAGATAAAAATATAGAAAATAATGAAAACATATATGCACATATATCACAAAACAAACAAAAAGAAACATTAAAACAACATTTAAATTTAGTTTATAAATACTTTCTAAAAATTTGTGATAAAAAAGATATAAATAGTGTATTTAATAGATTAGAAAATAGTTTTTTTGAAAACTCATCTAAAGAAAATATAAATATCTTTAAAGAGCTAATTATAAATGCTGTATATATGCACGATATTGGAAAGATAAATACTGATTTTCAATATATAAAAATGGAAAATAAAATATTTAAAGAAACTTTAGGTCAATATTCTAATCACTCTATGCTATCGGCTATAATATATTTTGATTATTACTTTGAAAAAATAAAAAAAATTAAAGGAGAAGATGCATATCTTCTCCTACTATTTTTAACTATTAACTCTTATATAATATCTAAACATCATGGAATGATTAATAGTTTTGATGATTTTATAGATAAATTCCCAAGTGAATTTTCAAGTCATATAGCTTGTAAAATATTATATAGAAATTATAAAAAAGATATACATTTAAATGAAAAACAAGTAGATAAATTAATGAATAATTTAAAATCATACATAAAGAAAATATACAAAAACAAAGACTTAGATATAGAAATTTATATATACTCTAGACTTATGTTTTCATTGTTAACATCGTCTGATTTTTATGCAACATCTGAATATAAAAATTCTAAATCAATAGATGAATTTGGAATTATAAATGATATAAACAAATATTATGATGTATATAAATCATCAAATATATATAAAAACCTTGAAAAACATAAGCAATATTTAAATGGAGAAGGTAAATGTATATTTGATGATAAAGATATTAACAAGCTAAGAACAGAAATGAATATAGAAGCAGAAGAAAATTTAATTAAAACTAAAGAAAATAATATATATTATCTAGAAGCTCCAACAGGTAGTGGAAAAACAATAACATCTATAAATTTAGCACTAAAATCTTTAGAATTAAATAATACACTTAATAAAATCTTTTATATATTTCCATTTAATACATTAGTAGAACAAACTCAAACAACTTTTGTAGAGGATATATTTAAAAATGTAGAAGATATAAAAAATGATATAGCAGTAATAAACTCTATAACACCAATAGCCACAATAGATGAAAAAGAAGATAATAAATCAGTTAAAGATTATGCTTCTAATAAAATCATAGATTATGAAAAATCATTACTTAATAGACAATTTTTACATTATCCAATAGTGTTAACAACTCATATAGGATTTTTTAATTATTTATTTGGTACAAGTAGAGAAGAAAGTTTTCCTTTAATACATTTAGCTAATAGTGTAGTAATACTAGATGAAATACAAAGTTATAAAAATAATATATGGAAAGAAATAATAATGTTTTTAGAAAAGTATGCAAAGTTATTAAATATGAAAATTATCATAATGTCTGCTACATTACCAAGACTTGATAAGTTGGGATATAAAAATAATAACTGTTCTTATCTGATAAAAAATAAAGAAAAATACTTTAAAAATCCATTATTTAAAAATAGAGTAGAATTAGATTTTACTCTTTTAAATATAGAAAATTTAACATTAAATGAACTAGCTTTAAAAGTAAAAGCAGTTAGTGAAAATAATGATAAAATTTTAATTGAATTTATAAAGAAAAGCTCAGCTATTGAATTTTATAAATTGATAAATCAAGAATTTGAAAATGTAATGTTAATGAGCGGAGATGATAATAAAAACGAAAGAAAAAAGATAATTAAAAATATTAAACAAAATAAATCTAAAGTAATTTTAGTAGCTACTCAAGTTATAGAAGCTGGAGTGGATATTGATATGGATATTGGTTTTAAAGACATATCAATACTTGATTCAGAAGAACAATTTTTAGGTAGAATAAATAGATCTTGTAAAAAAGAAGGATCAAAAGTTTATTTCTTTAATATAGATAATGCAAGTAATATTTATAAATATGATTTTAGAAAAGAAAAAGAATTTACATTGTTAAATAGCGATATACAAGATATACTTTTAGAAAAAAAATTTGAAATTTATTATGATGAAATCATTAAGTGTATAGAAAATTATAAGTATAGATTAAATGATAATAATATTGATAATTTTATAAAAGAAAAAGTTGGAAATCTTGAGTTTAAAGATGTGAAGGAAAAAATGAAGTTAATAGATGAATTAAATGAGTATACTATTTTCTTGAATATAGATATAGAATTAGAAGATGGTACTATTCTTGTAGGAAGTGAAGTTTGGAATGAATATAAAGAAATTGTTATGAATAATGACATTAGTTATGCTAAAAAAAGAGTAATGTTATCTCATATAATGGAAAAGGTTGATTTTTTTACATATAAATTAAGAAAATTTACAAATTGTTATAGTGATTGTATAGGAGATATATTTTATATAGAAGATGGGAAACAGTATTTTACTGATGGTAAATTTGATAGAACAAAATTTGGAGAAGAAGTTAATCACGAATTTTTATAAACTTTATCCCAAGCTTTTAATAGGTAATTTTATATTTGATAAGTTGATATTGCTTGATTTGAGGATGTTTATATATTAAAATTTAATTGTAAGATAAATGCTTGGGATAGATTTGTTTCAGACTAGATATAGCAATGGATCTAGTTTTAGGTTAAATATAAAAATGGCTATTTTACAGTGGATTAACAGTAACATGAGATGTATTTAAATATATATAATGCAAAACTCCTTCTTGAAAATGAAAAAGATTAACAGTAACATGAGATGTATTTAAATAATGTTATAAATATAATAATCCTAAATATATACTGGATTAACAGTAACATGAGATGTATTTAAATTTTGAAGCTTCTAAACATATATTTTTAAAATCTCTATGATTAACAGTAACATGAGATGTATTTAAATTTAGTTGATTTATATCTAACATATAAGGTCTTTGTTTGATTAACAGTAACATGAGATGTATTTAAATCCAACAAAAACGTGTTGCATTAAAAATACTCTTTGAGATTAACAGTAACATGAGATGTATTTAAATAGATTTAGGTGCTGAAAATGAATAATCAAAAGTATGATTAACAGTAACATGAGATGTATTTAAATAAACTTGCTTTAATGACATTATCTTTTATTGCAACAGATTAACAGTAACATGAGATGTATTTAAATGTTGGTATTTCTTCTATTGGTGGATTATGTTGTATGTGATTAACAGTAACATGAGATGTATTTAAATAGAAATACCTTGTAAGTTTTTAATAAAGCTTTCTTGATTAACAGTAACATGAGATGTATTTAAATTTTGTTCCACAAAATACACCACCTTTAGTCTAATAGATTAACAGTAACATGAGATGTATTTAAATTATATTACAAATATGAGAGAGGTATCACCAAAGCTAGATTAACAGTAACATGAGATGTATTTAAATATGTGGCAGTTATTAAAATATGCTCTACCATTGTTGATTAACAGTAACATGAGATGTATTTAAATATATATCCATTTTTAGTTTGAATATTATATTTTTTAATAGATTAACAGTAACATGAGATGTATTTAAATTTGAAAGCATTTTTAAATAAGTCTACTCTTTGGATTAACAGTAACATGAGATGTATTTAAATCTTATATACAAGAAGAAAATGCATTTATAGCCGATAGATTAACAGTAACATGAGATGTATTTAAATACGGTAAACCAAAAGCCAATACTACTAATAACTAAGATTAACAGTAACATGAGATGTATTTAAATGTATCAGTTCCAGTATCAGTTCCAGGAATAGAAGGGATTAACAGTAACATGAGATGTATTTAAATATTAACTCTATCTTTAATTTTATTTCTTCTTTTGGATTAACAGTAACATGAGATGTATTTAAATGTATGCATATAATTAACACTAGGCTTTAATAAATTCGATTAACAGTAACATGAGATGTATTTAAATTTAAGATACATAGTATAATGTTTGCCTTTATAAGTCATGATTAACAGTAACATGAGATGTATTTAAATACCTTTAGGAATTTAGCAAATGAGCCTGGAAGTTTGATTAACAGTAACATGAGATGTATTTAAATTATATTGCTAATCTATAAATTTATGCCCTCTACTTAATGATTAACAGTAACATGAGATGTATTTAAATACCGAATAAAGTTTTGCAATCTCCAACCCTAAAGCTAGATTAACAGTAACATGAGATGTATTTAAATGCTTCTTCTTTAGTTAGATTCTCATGTAGTACCCAGGATTAACAGTAACATGAGATGTATTTAAATAAGCTTTAAAATAAACTGGATTATATCCTAAAGTTCCGATTAACAGTAACATGAGATGTATTTAAATATTCTTCTTTTAGAGTAAAAGCTAATCTTCTTCTATGGATTAACAGTAACATGAGATGTATTTAAATATTAAAATATTAGGGGTGGTATAATGGGGAGTTAGATTAACAGTAACATGAGATGTATTTAAATACTGGAAAGTTTTTAAAATCTCTTGAATTGAACTAAGATTAACAACAACATGAGATGTATAAAAAAATATTATTAGTTAATAATTAAAATATAAATTTTCTAAATAAAAAATTTAATAAATTGATTATATTAAAAAAATTAAAGTTAAAACATTTTTTAAATATTATTAAAGGTGAAAATAATGAAATTAACAGGAACATTAATAAACTACTATTTTCATTGTAAAAGACAATGTTGGTTATTAGCAAATAGAATAAACTTAGAAGATAATAGTGAAGATGTAAGAATAGGAAGAGTATTACATCAAATAAGATCAGAAAGTGGAGATAATAAAGAAATATCAATAGATAATATAAGAATTGATAAATTAACAAAAGAATATTTAGTAGAAGTTAAAAAATCAGATGCTGATGTAGAAGCTGTAAAGTGGCAAGTATTACTTTATCTAAAAATATTAAAAGAGAAGGGTATATATAGAAAAGGTAAAATAGAATTTATAGAAAAAAATAAAAGTGATAAGAAAATAGTTTTAATAGAGTTAGATGAGGAATCTGAAAAAAATCTATGTAATATAGAAGCAAAAATATATGAATTAATAAATAATAAAGCACCAGCTCCAAACTTAAAAAAAGGATGTAAAAAATGTGCATATTATGAATATTGCTTTATATAGGAGGAGTTATATTGGGAAAAACTAAATACATAAATTCTATGGGAGAATTAACTAGGAAAGATAATTCTATTTGTTTTAGAAAAAATGGAAAAAATGTATATATACCAGTAGAAAATACAAATGAAATATTTTGTTTAAATGAGGTATCTTTAAATTCAAAGTTATTAGATTTTTTATCAAAAGCAAATATAGTTGTTCATTTTTTTAATTATTATGGAGGATATAGTGGAACTTTTTATCCTAAAGAATACCTTGTAAGTGGGAAGGTAACTATAAATCAAGTAAAAAAATTTGAAAATAATAGAGAGTACATAGCTAAGCAAATAGTAAATGGCATTAGAGAAAATATTATAGAAACATTGATGCATTATTATAAACATGGTAAGTCTGAAATTAAGCCTATATTAACACATCTAAAAAAAGATTCAAAAACTAGATTAGAAAAAGCAACAGATATAAAAGAGATTTTAGCAGTAGAAGGTGACATATGGCAAACTTTTTATTCATCATTTAAATATATACTTAGAGAAGAATTTGTATTTAACAAAAGAGTAAAAAGACCGCCAGATAATCCTTTAAATGCAATGATTTCATTTGGTAACAGTATATTATATGCAAAAACTGTAACAGTAATATATAATACACACCTTAATCAAAGTATAAGTTTTTTACATGAACCTAGTCAAGGAAGATTTTCATTAAGTTTAGATTTAAGTGAAGTATTTAAACCTATTATAGTTTATAAAACTATATTTGATTTAGTAAATAACAGAAAAATAAATATAAGTAAGCATTTTGAAAAAAGTGTTAATTATTGTTTACTAAATGATGAAGGTAAGAAAATATTTATAGATGCTTTAGAGAAGAGATTAGAATCAGTTAAAGAACATACAAAATTAAAAAGGAAAGTTAGTATGAAAACTTGTATAAAACTAGATGGATATAAGTTATTAAAGTTTGTTATGGAAGATAAAGAATTTAAACCATATAGCTTGAAAGAAGGAATGTAATATGAATAAAAATAATAAGATAAAATATAATTATGCATTTGTATTTTATGATATAGGTGAGAAAAGAGTAAATAAAGTTTTTAAAGTATGTAAGAAGTATTTATCTCATTTTCAAAAGTCTGTTTTTAGAGGAGAAGTAACTCCTTCTAAATTAATTAGTTTACAAAAGGATTTAGAAAAGATAATAGATAAAGATGAAGATTTTGTTTGTATAATAAAACTTATGAATGATAAGGTATTTGGTGAAGATGTATTAGGTAAAATTAGTATAACTGGAGAAGATTTAATAATTTAGAACAGCTCACTTTAATAATATAGAGTGAGTTATTTCATATATAAGGTTAAGTAAAATTTAGGGGGTCGAAAAACACGACGGGGGAAATGAGTGTGTAGATAATTTTGTGTATTCTATACCAAAATTAAAGAACAATAATTATTTATTTTGAAAGGCTATGACTATAAATTCATAGCCTTTTTTAGATATTTTTTCCATTTTTGCAAAAAAAGATACCCCTCTAATAAAAAATCATAGATTTTTTTGAAATTATATATTTAAAGATTACATTCTATCTTCAAAATA
>CAJFPU010000064.1:0-11253 GCA_904418825.1 uncultured Romboutsia sp.
CCATTTACCATATGAGATTCATTTATTCTTCTTCTCATTATTTCTTCTGCTTTTGATAATTCAACTCTTGAGTTAACTCCCATTAATTCTTCTATTGTAGAACCATTGAAAGCTCCTACCTTTTGACCTTTATCTCTCATTATTTTTATTGTGTCTGTTAGGTAGTATTCACCTTGAGCATTGTTATTATCTAATAAGTCAAGACTTTCTCTTAATGATTTACCATTGAAGCAGTATATTCCTGAGTTTATTTCTTTTGCTTTCTTCTCTTCTTCATTAGCATCTTTTTGCTCTACTATTTTAAGTAAATCTTTGTTTTCATCTCTTATTATTCTTCCATATCCAGTTGGATTATCTACTTCCGTTGTAAGAACTGTTGCATGATATCCATTCTCTATATGATAATCGAATAATTTCTTTAACGTTTCTTCTTTTACTAAAGGTGTATCTCCGCAAAGTACAACTATAGTATCATTATCATTTATATATTCTTTAGCCATCATTACAGCATGACCTGTTCCTAATTGCTCTGTTTGCATTGCTATCATAGTATCTTTAGGTAATTTTTCTTTTACTACATCAGATTCGTGACCTAAGATTGCAACTATGTCATTAACCCCTGATTTTTTTGAAACACTTATTACATGGTTTACCATTTCTTTACCACATACTTTATGTACAACTTTTGGGTATTTAGATTTCATTCGTGTTCCTTTACCAGCGGCAAGAATTATCGCTTTAAAATTCATATCTCCACTCCATTCATTATTTTTTCATATATATGTATAATATGTAAAGTTACATACTTGTATTCAACGTTATCATTTCTACTAATTAATATATCACTTTTTTACAAAAAAGTATATATTTAAACAAAGTTTCCTGACTTTACTAATAAAAAAGAGCCGAAAGTTCGACTCTTAACAATTTATATTTATTTTTTATAATTTAATTTCAATTAAAATTAATTTAACTTAAAAATTATTCAGCAGCAACTTCTAATTGCCCCATTGCTTCATGGTAAGCATTTAATACTGCATCTTCTAATACTTGTCTCATTTCAGCGTTTATAGGGTGAGCTATATCTCTGAAGTTTCCTTCTCCTACTTTTCTGCTTGGCATTGCTATGAATAATCCATTGTGCCCTTCTATAACTTTTATATCATGTACTACAAATAAGTTATCAAAAGTTAATGATACTATACATTTCATTTTACCTTCATCTGTTATTTTTCTTACTCTTACGTCAGTTATCTTCATCTCTAAATATCCCCCTTAGTTTTGATAAAATATAGTTAATTTTTATAATATATTTTTTTCTATTATTAGTATCTTGTTAATAATAATTCTACTTTATTTTAAAATATCCTTTTTATTTTTTTATTTTTTTATAAATTTTTTATTTTATTTATCATCTTCTTCATCTAGTATATCTTCTAGGTCATAATTTTCTTCATGATGATTTTCATTTTTATATTCATCTTTAAATGTTTTTAGGTTTGGTTGTACTGATATTTTATCACCTTGAACATCTAATTCTATTAATGATATATAATCTTTGACCATTTTTTCTTCTGGATTAGTTGTAGATATAAATACTCCCGTTCCAACAACTTCTGCTCCAAATTCATTCATAAGGTCTATCATACCTTTTATAGTTCCCCCACCTCTCATAAAGTCGTCAATTATTATGACTTTACTGTCTGGCTTTAAAGCTTTTCTAGGTAAACTCATACTTTCAACTTTAGATGTATTTCCACTTACATATGTCATACTAAGTGTCGGACCTTCTGATACTTTTATATCTTTTCTTATTATAACAAGTGGTAAATTCATAGCTTTTGCTGTCATAAGTGCCATAGGAATCCCTTTAGTTTCCATTGTAACAACATAATCAGCTTCTGCATAGTCTATATTTGAGGCCATTATTTTACCTACTTTTGATACTATTGTAGGATTATATATTAAATCTATTAAGTATAGAAATCCTCCAGATAAAATTCTTGAAGGATCACTTATTTTTTCACATAAATCTAATAAGAATTCTTCATTTTCGGCTTTAGATGTTTTCGGTATATATTTTACTCCGCCTGCTGCTCCAGATATTGTTATAACTTTACCTAATTCTAACTTTTCAAATACATTTTTTACGACCAATAAATCTTCACTTATTGTTGATTTAGCTGCATTAAATTGATTTGTGAAGTGACTTAATGTAAATATTTTATTTGGATTATCGGATAGTATTTTAACTATAGCTCCTATCCTTTCCGTTCTTTTAAATTTCATTATTTTTACCTCCTAAACTAAGTAATGCATAACTATTTCTATTATGATATAATAATAGTTATGTTTATTTAGTTTTTTAATATATGTTATATATGATAGTATATGTATATTTATTATAAGATAATATTGAACATTATAATATTATACCACAAATATAGTTCATATTGTAGAACTTTAATTAATAAAGAAAGGTGGTTTTGTTATGAAGATACATTTTATAGGAATTGGCGGTATTAGCATGAGTGCTCTAGCAGAAATTTGTATCAACAAAGGATATGAAGTTTCTGGTTCAGATATGAATGAATCATATCTGTTAGATAAGCTAAGAAATCAAGGTGCTAAAATTTTTATCGGTCATAATAAAAGTAATATATCTGATGATGTAGATATGGTTGTTTATACTGCAGCTATTCATCAAGATAATCCTGAAATGATAGCTACTAAAGAAAAAAATAAGCTTACTATGGATAGAGCTGCTTTCTTAGGTCAAATAATGAGAGAATATCAAAATTCAATAGCAGTATCTGGAACTCACGGTAAAACTTCAACAACATCTATGCTCTCTACTATATTCGAATATGCAGATTTAGATCCTACTATATTAGTAGGTGGTAACTTAAGTGTTATAGGTGGTAATGTAAAAATAGGTAATTCAGATCACTTTATAACAGAAGCATGTGAATATGTTGATAGTTTCCTTAACTTTAATCCAAAAATATCTATAGTTTTAAATATAGAAGAAGATCATCTTGATTATTTCTCTGGTATAGATGAAATAAAAGCTTCTTTCAACAAGTTCGGAAAACTTCTTCCTAAAGATGGATATTTTATAATAAATGGAGATGATGAAAATACAGCAGACATATTGCATGATGTAAAAGCTACTGTAGTTAAGTATGGTACTAATCCGTCTAATGATGCTGTAATTTCAAATATAGAATTTGATGAAAATGGATATGGAATTTTTAACTTAAGCTTTAACGGAAAAGATTTAGGTAAATTTGAGATTTCTGTCCCTGGAATACACAATATATATAATGCTAGTGCTGCAATACTTGCTTCATATGTTTCTAATATTGATTTAGAAGTTATAAGAAAAAATATAAAATCTTATAATGGAGTTGGTAGAAGATTTGAAGTTAAAGGTAATTACAATGGTGCATTAGTAGTTGATGATTATGCTCATCATCCAACAGAATTAAAGGCAACTTTATCTGCTGCTAAAAAATTAAAAAAATCAACTTTATGGTGTATATTCCAACCTCATACTTATACTAGAACAAAAGCTTTATTAAATGAGTTTGCTGAATCATTCTCTTCTGCTGATAAGGTTATTATAACTGATATATATGCTGCTAGAGAAGACGATCCAGGAGATATACATTCTAAAGATTTAGTTGAAAAGTTATATCAAAATCATGTAGATGTAACTTATATAAGTTCTTTTGAAGATATAACAAAATATTTAAGAGAACACGTTAAAGATAATGACTTAGTTATAACAGCTGGAGCTGGTCCTATATTTAAGGTTGCTGAAGCTTTAGTTGAAAAAAATTAATACTATAAATAAAAAAAGGAGATAACTTTTATTTAAATAATAAGTTTCTCCTTTTTTATTTATTCTTCGTCATCTGAATCTGATGGTAATTTGAATATCTCTTCTCTTAAATATTCATATAATGCTATAGATACCTCGTAGTAAGCTTCCCCTTTATCTGATGATATCTTTACATAATCTTTACCCATTGTTTCTATTTTTAAAGTATAATTATCTCCCTCTATATCTATTGTAAAGTTATACTTACTTCTATCTTTATTCTTTTCTGGCTGTATCTTTCCAACTATTCTTTTTGATGACATTTTATATACTAAATCATCATATTTCCATTTATGTATTGTTTTCTTTTCATCCCCATAAGATATAATTACATTTTTCCATGTTTTATATTTTTTTACAAAATCAAATGAAGTATATATACTTCCATTTAAAACTTTTTCAAATTGTGTTTTCTCCGATATTGGTATTTTATAATATACTTCTTCATTTACAGTATATATTCTGAAAAGATTTAAATCTGTTGAAAATCTTACTCCATCATCTGAATACCCAGTATATATTGGTGTAAATTTTTCTGATTTTCTCACCTGTGAAAACTTAGTAAATTCATATTTTACTTCATCCCAATAAATTTCATCTACTTTTATATTTTCTACTTGTTCATTAGACATATAAATCTTTTTCTTACTACTTAATTGCTTCATAAGTGGTCTTTCATCTACTGATTCGTCTTCTTTAGTTTCTACTTTAGGATTATCTTTATTATCTAAATATGTACCTAAGTAAAAAGCAAGACCATATATTATAAAGAAAACAACGATAGACATAGCCACTAATACACTTTTCTTAACTTTTCTTTTTTTAGCCATTTTTATCCTCCTAATCTTATGTAGTCATAAAGTAATTATATTACTTTTTAAGTATTTTTTTAAGTAATAATTCTTATTATTTATATTTCCTTGGAAATTAATATGATTTTTAAATTATATATTATGATTATAGTCAAATACTATATATATCATATACTATTTTTACTTTTATACAAATAAAAAATAAGTACCTTAAAATTTATCTATTAAGGCACTTATTTTTTATTTGTATTATGCTTCTTTTATTATTTCTTTTACCATAACTGCAGAATTTATTAAATCTTCTATAGCTATATACTCTTCTAAAGTATGTGCATTTTTCATACCTATTCCTAAGTTAACTGCCTTTATTCCATTTTTGTTTAATATATTAGTGTCACTTCCTCCGCCTGTAGAAGCAGTTTTTCCTTCTATATTCATATTAGAGAAAGCCTTTTTAACTAATTGAACTATTTCATCAGTTTCATCTATATTAAATGGTCCATATGCTCTGTTAACATCTATTTCTATTTCTGCTCCAAACTCTTTAGCTGCACTTTTAAATGTTTCTATCATATGATTAGTTTGAGCATCTAGTTTTTCTTCGCTTAAACTTCTTGCTTCTGCAACTATTTCTAGTTCTGGCATAACTATATTTGTAGCTATACCTCCTTTAACTATACCTATGTTTGCAGTAGTTTCTTCATCTATTCTTAATAATTTCATATTTTCTATAGCTTTTGATGCTACCATTATAGCACTTATTCCATTCTCTGGTTGAAGTCCTGCATGAGCTGGTTTTCCTATTATCTTAACTTTTATTGCATCTTGAGCAGGTGCTTTTACTATTATTTCTCCTGGAGATCCACCGCTATCTAATACAAATGCATACTCTGCATCTATTTTAGAATAGTCTAGATTTTTAGCTCCTTGTAATCCACCCTCTTCCCATATAGAAAATACTACTTGTATATCAGAATGTTCTATATTATTTTCTTTTACTGTTCTTAAAGCTTCTAATATTGCTGCTATTCCAGCTTTATCATCTGAACCTAATACTGTAGTTCCATCACTCTTTATTATTCCATTAGCTTCATCTATTATTGGTTTTACACCTATAGATGGGCTAACTGTGTCCATATGAGAGCTGAATAATATTTTTTTACCATTTCTATTACCTTTTAATGTTGCTATTACGTTACCAGTTTCTCCACCTGTTTTTTCACCGGCATTATCTATAATAACTTCACAACCAATTTCCTCAAGTTTCTTAACTAAAACTTGTGCTACTTTTCCTTCTCTAGAAGATGGACTATCTATTTGTACTAATTCTAAGAATTCTCCTATAAGCCTTTGTTTATTTACCATTTCGCTCCCCCTAAAATATATAGTATACATATATTTTAGATTTTTTAAACAAATATGTCAATTTTTTCACTAACTAATAATTTTTAATTTATTTTAATATCCTTCTTGTTCTAGAATCTATAAAGCATAACCAATATCCTAATTTATCATTTCTAGTATCACATGGTTGATATGTTGTGAATCCTGTGTAACCTTTATCTGGTTGTTCATCTTGATTACCTGGTATTGCATAAATATAATTTTTTCTCTTATTATATTCGTCATATTGTACTCCAAATAAGTAATGTCTGTATTTATATGAGTTCATGACTGTATCACTATACATAGTATAATTTAATGTATTCACATAACCTAAATTAGGCATAGTATACCCAGATAATGTAAATGGATTTATCTCTATTTTCCACCATCTAGTATTTTCTATCTCTTCTCCTGTAAAAGGTATTACTTCTTTAAATTGTCTTAATCCTTTTTTTATTTGTCTTGGCATTAATAAATTTCCAGCAGTTTTAGATGAATGAGCTTGAGCTCTATCTTTCTTTTCTGAATTCATATATCTTTTTTGATTCAATCTTTGTTTTTCTTTATATTTTAAATATTTATCTTGTTGTTGAGATACTGTTTTTTGTTCTTCTTGAACTTTTGTATATTCTTTTTTATCTTCTTCTGTTTCTTCTACTTCTTCATAATTATAAGCATCATTTTCAACTTCTTCTCCCGTAGATGTATATCCTCTGTTGTATTGAGGTTCATCATCTATTTCTATATATTCTATCTCTTCATACTCATATTCGCTATCATCTTCGTCATCTATTTCTATATATTCTATTTCTTCATATTCATATTCATCTTCTTCATTATCAATGTATATATCTTCATATCCTCTGTCTTCTAAATCGTCAATTTCTTCGTATTCATCTTGACCTGCAAATAATATTTCTTCGTAATTATCTATTTTATTTCCTTTAAAACCTACAAGCGGTATTTGTTTCTCATGTAACAATGCTATTCCTTTTATTTCTATGTCATTTCTTTCTAAATTAAAGACAAATTCTCCTTTTCCTTGTTCACTTAAAACAACATTTCCTAAATCTAATGTTTCATAGTCACTTTGTATAGCAACTACTTTGTATCCATCTTTAACGCATTTAAGATTCTCTACATATAAGGCTATTACTGATTTTTCTTCATTTATTTCTACTTTAGCAAATGCTTTAGGTAAAACTCTTTCTTTATATCTAAAATTCATATCTTTAGATTCGAGAATTATATAATCTCTTTTAAATTTTCTTTTAGTAGCCATTTTTATCCCCCCTTAACATAATCTCTCTAGATAGTATATGAATGATTACATAAAAAAAGTACCTTCAATTATTTTGAAGGCACTTTTGTATTTACTGCATTTGCAAGAGTTGCAAATTCTTCTATTGAAAGAGTTTCTCCTCTTCTTTTTTCATCTATATTAGCTATTTGTAATACTTCTTTTATCTCATCTTTACTTAAAAATCCTAATCCACCTAATGCATTAAGTAATGTTTTTCTTCTTTGACCAAATGCAGCTTTTACTGTTTTAAAGAATATTTCTTCATTATCAACAGGATATTTTCTTTCTTCTCTTACATGAAGTCCTATAACTGTTGAATCTACATTTGGTTGTGGTATAAACATATGTCTTGGAGCCTTTGCAACTATTTCTGTATCGCAGTAGTATTGTACTGCTACTGATAAAGCTCCATAATCTTTTGTTGATGGTACTGCATTCATTCTATCTGCTACTTCTTTTTGTACCATTACTACTATATCAGTAACTGGTATATCTTCTTCTAAGAATTTCATAACTATTGGGGTTGTTATATAGTATGGAAGGTTTGCAACCAGCTTAACTGGACCTCCATCTAATTTTTCTTTTACTAATTCTTCTACATCAACTTTTAATATATCTTGGTTTACTACTTCAATATTATCAAATTCTCCTAATGTTTCACGTAGAATAGGTATTAACGTTTTATCTATTTCTATAGCTACAACTTTATCTGCTACTTTTCCCATTTCACGAGTAAGTGTACCTATACCAGGACCTACTTCTATTATTTTATCTCCTTCAGAAAGTCTAGCTCCTGCTAATATTCTGTCTATTACATTATCATCTATTAAGAAGTTTTGTCCTAATGATTTAGAAAATTTAAAACCATGCTTTTCTACAACGTCTTTTGTGGCTCTATGTGATGAAAGTCTATCCATTATAATTCTCCTATTTATTTTATTTTCACGTTATTGTGAATTCTATAATCTATTTAAATTAAATTTATTCTAGTGTAAAATACAACTTATATTATATTTGAGTTAATGCTTGTTCAAATTCTTCTCTGCTAACTCCATAGTTATTTAATCTACTTAAAAATTGTTTTGCATTTCCGTATCCTATTCCAAGTATTTTTCCTAATTCATCACGTCTATGTGATGCATCTTCATTTCCTATAAGTCCATTTCTTATTAAGTCAACTTGCTTAAATTCATCTCTTTTTACTGTACTTTCTGTTCTTACTCTTTCAAGAGCTGCTAGTATACTTTTAGGACTTGCATTTTCTATTCCTATATCGCCATCTTTTTTCGCTTCTTCTCTTGGCAAAAATGCATGCTTACACCCTGGTACTTCTGCCGCTATTTTTTTTCTAATTTTTTCACCTGCGAAATCTGGATCAGTAAATATTATTACACCTCTTCTTTTTTGAGCTGCTTTTATTCTTTCCATTACTCCTTTAGGAAAACCAAATCCACCCGTAGTTATAAGTTCTGCATCTAATGCTCTTTTAACAGCTGTTACATCATCTCTTCCTTCTACTACTATTATTTCTTTTATCATATAAATTCACCTTTTCCGCTCATTTTTAACTTAACATCTTTATATTTTAAGCCTTATATGTATTTTTATCAAGTTTATATGTTTAACTTATTTTTATTGTTTATTTTTAACTATTTTATAGTATAATATAAGTATATATATTAAAAGAGATTATAGTCTATTTCGCGGTAGAGTGTAATTTCCAAATATAATTATTTGAAACGTTTAAATCTGATTTTTACTATTAATTTATTTATAGTTAAATCAAAACTAAAACCACTCCTGCCAGAGTGGTTTTTTAGTTTAAAAATAACATTAACTATAAGCTTTGTTATGTAATAAATTATACTAAATTCCATACTTTCCACCTCCTTTCAATAGAAAGTAGGCTGTTAGTTTGTATGGAAATTCCACTCTTAGACTATAATCTCTTGTTTTTTTATCTTATCATAATTTTTATCATTAAAAAAGAGTATATACAAAAATACAAACATATTTCGATATATACTCTTCATTTTATTATTTTATATTAAATAATCTTTTTGCATTTTCCTTAGTAGCTTCACAAACTTTTTCATAAGATATTCCCTTTTCTTGAGCTATCTTATCTGCAACAAATGCTACTAATGATGGATCATTTCTTTTTCCTCTATGTGGTTCTGGAGCCATATATGGAGAGTCAGTTTCTATTAATAAGTACTCTAAAGGTATTTCCCTTGCTACTTCTCTAGTTTTCTTATTATTTTTGAAAGTAACTGTTCCTGGTATTGAAATATAGCATCCCATTTTTACATATTCTTTTGCTAATTCTACATTTCCACTATAACAATGAATTACACATCCTATCTCTGGGGATTTAGTGTCTCTTATTATATCAAAAACATCTTGATGTGCATCTCTATCATGTATTATTATTGGAAGTTTTAATTCATTAGCAAGTTCAATTTGTTTTTTAAACCACTCTTTTTGAAGTTCTCTAGGAGAATTATCGTAGTAATAATCTAATCCTATTTCTCCTATTGCAACTACCTTTTCATTTTCAGTAGCTAATTTTCTTAATGTATCTATAGCTGTATCATCTAAGTCTTTTACATCATGTGGATGTACTCCAACTGCTGCATATATAAAATCATATTTATTCGCAAGTTCAACACTAGTTATAGATGTTTCTATATCAGCACCTGGATTTAATACTAAATCCACGTGCTCTTCTTGTAATTTTTTTATTAATGCTTCTCTATCTTCATCAAATCTTGCATCATTTAAATGTGCATGTGAGTCAAATAACATATAAGTTTCACTCCTTAACGAACTTCGCATCCTGAATTTGCACCAGTTGCAACTGGAACTATTAAATCATCTCCATCATTTCCAGCAGCTAATATCATACCTTGAGATTCAACACCTCTTAACTTAACTGGCTTTAAGTTACATACAACTATAACATCTTTTCCAACCATTTCTTCTGGCTTATACCATTTAGCTATTCCAGATACTATTTGTCTTGTTTCTGGTCCAACTTTAACTTGAGATACTAATAATCTATCAGCCTTTGGATGTTTTTCACAGCTTAATATCTTCCCAACTCTTAATTCAACTTTATCTAAATCATCTATAGTTATATTCTCTTTATGTTCTATTGGTTCTTCCTTTGGTTCATCTTTCTTTTCAGAGAATAATTCATTTAACTCTTCTACTTCTTTTTCTATATCTAGTCTTGGGAATAAAGCTTCACCTTTATGAACTTTAGTATTTTCTCCTATAAGTCCGAAAGTCTTAACACTTTCCCAAGTCTTTAAGTTTTCATCAGTTATTCCTAATTGGTCGTATATCTTAACAGCTGTAGCATTCATTATTGGATTTATTAATGTAGCAACTATTCTTATAGATTCACATAAGTTGTATAAAACTGTATCTAATTCACCTTTTTTAGCTTCATCTTTAGCTAAAGCCCAAGGCATAGTTTCATCTATATATTTGTTAGTTCTTCTTATTAACTTCCAAGCAGATTCTAAAGCTTCATTAAATTGAAGTTTATTCATTTCTATTTCAAAGTTTTCTACTGATAATTTAGCAGTTTCTTTTAAACTTTCATCAAATTCAGTAGCTACATTTGCCATTGGTATTATACCATCATTGTATTTTTCAACCATAGAAACAGTTCTACTTACTAAGTTTCCTAAATCATTAGCAAGGTCTGAGTTAAGTCTTGTTACAAAGTTTCTATGAGTGTAGTTTCCATCTTGACCAAATGCAAATTCTCTTAATAAGAAGTATTTTAATGCATCTACTCCATATCTTTCTATCATTTGCTCTGGATAAACTATGTTTCCTTTTGATTTACTCAT
>CAJFPU010000064.1:11262-21876 GCA_904418825.1 uncultured Romboutsia sp.
AATAATATCCAACCATGTCCGTATACTTGTGTTGGCACTTCTTCACCTAATGCCATAAGTATTGCAGGCCATATTATAGTATGGAATCTCATTATTTCTTTACCTACTATATGAACATTAGCTGGCCAGAATTTCTTATAATCAGCATCATTTTCACTCATATATCCTAAAGCTGTTATATAGTTACATAATGCATCTACCCAAACATATATAACATGTTTTTCATCAAATGGTACTTTTATACCCCAATCGAAAGTAGTTCTAGTTACACATAAATCTTCTAATCCTTTATCTAAGAAGTTTGCAACCATTTCATTCTTTCTTGATACTGGGAAACAGAAGTTAGGATCAGCAAATAATTCTCTTAATCTATCTTCATATTTAGATAATTTAAAGAAGTAAGCTTCCTCTTTAGCTATATAAGTGTCTCTTCCACAGTCTGGACATTTATTACCTTCTAATAATTGAGATTCAGTCCAGAAACTTTCACATGGAGTACAGTATCTTCCTTCATATGAACCTTTATATATATCACCTTGTTCATATAACTTAGTAAATATTTTTTGTATTATAACTTTATGTCTATCTTGAGTAGTTCTTATGAAATCATCATATGATATATCCATAGTATTCCATAATTTTTTTATATCAGCTATCATTCCGTCTAGATATTCTATTTCTGTCATACCTTTTTCTCTAGCTGTCTTTTGTATTTTTTCTCCGTGCTCATCAGTTCCTGTTAAAAACTTTACATCGTATCCACAGAAACGCTTAAATCTTGCTATTGCATCTGCTGCAACAGTTGTATAAGTATGTCCTATATGTAAATTACCACTTGGGTAATATATAGGAGTTGTTACGTAAAAACTTGGCTTTGCCATTGTAGTTCCTCCTCATATGTATAAATTAATATTAAAAAACTCGCCTCCTATGAATATACATAGGGGCGAGATTATTCGCGGTACCACCCTAGTTTATCTAGTAATCATATTTAAAATTATTTTAAATGATTATTAGATATCTTAGTAGACTATAACGAGTCTAACCGTTTTATCCTAAAGATATTAATCGTTCGGATAAAAAGCTCCAAGACCATCTTCAATAATTCCTTTAACACTAGCTTTCACCTAATCTAGCTCTCTGTAGAAAAAGTCCTTATTTACTCTTCTTTTCTTAGCTTTATATGTTTTTATATTTTACTATGATGGTATTTTTTATTCATATTCTTATATATGATTTTTTAATACCTTAAAATTAATTATAAAAAATTTTAAATTTTATGTAAATAGTTTTTTATTTGTTAGCAATTAATTATATCACACACTAATTCTATTACACAAACATTATGTAACATATAAATACAGATGCTATAACACCTACAACATGGCTTATCATTGCACATGTTAGTGTATGTCTAGTATTTTTTATTTTTAAGCTACCGTAATAAATTGCCATAGTATAAAATATAGTTTCAGATGCACCTACTATTGTAGCTCCCATTCTTTCAATAAGAGTATCTACACCCACTCGTTGTGCAAGCTCTGTATACATTCCTAATGCACCACTACCAGATAATGGTTTCACTATAATTAATCCTATTAATTCCTTTGGTATACTCATTAAATTGGCTATAGGCTTAAATATAAACTCAAGAACTTCTATTCCTCCACCAGTTTTAAATATTCCTATAGCTAAAAATATTCCTATTATGTATGGTGTTATTGACCATGCAGATTTTAACCCATCAACAGCTCCTTTTACAAAACTATCATATATATCTATCTTTTTAGATTTTCCGTAAATTACTATGTAAAGTATTATAAGTGGTACTAATATATTAGAAAATAACTCCATTATCTCTTCCTCCCCTGTAGCATTTTACAAGATATCACAGCTATTATAGTAGACATTGTTGTTGCAAATAACGTTGTAAGTATAATATCACTAGGATTTTGAGCTCCCATATCTAGTCTAATTTTAAGCATTGTAAATGGTATTATCTGAATTGATGATATATTTATAACCAAAAACATAATCATATCATTTGTAGCTGTATCTTTTTTATTGTTTAAAGTCTGTAACTCTTCCATGGCTTTTAATCCAAATGCTGTTGCACCATTACCTGCTCCCACCATATTAAGTGCCATATTCATAACCATATAAGACATTGCCTTATGTCCTTTAGGTATTGATGGAAATAATCTTCTCATTATAGGGTTTAACTTTTTTCCTATCAAATCTATTAAACCTGAATCTTTAGCTATATTCATTATTCCCATCCAAAGTGCCATTACCCCTGCTAAGCTTATAGCAAATTCAACCCCTCTTGAAGCTTCATTTAATATAACCTTATTTAATTCTCCTAAGTTATTAGTTAATATACTTCCTACAATTCCTATAGAAATCATGTAAAACCAAATTTTTCCCATTTAAATCCCCCCTTCTTAATAATTTTATGAAGCTTAGGTTATACTTTATACTTGAAACTTCTACTATATTATGTTTTAGTATAATTATGGGGTTTTTTATAATTTTTTAACATTAAGGAGAAATACAATGAGAAATTTAACACTTCTTACGGACTTATATCAGCTTACTATGTTAAATGGATATTTTGAAAAAAACATACATGAAGATATTGTTGTATTTGATATGTTCTTTAGAAAAAATGCATGTAATGGCGGATATACTATAGTTTGTGGTATAGAGCAATTTGTGGAGTATATAAATAATATTCATTTTTCTGATGATGATTTAGCTTACTTAAAAAGTTTAAATCTTTTCAGTGATAATTTTTTAACATTTTTAAAGGATTTTAAATTTACAGGGGATATATATGCAGTTGAGGAAGGAACAATTATGTTCCCTAACGAGCCTATAATAACAGTTAAGGCTCCTTTATATCAAGCTCAACTTATAGAAACCGCTTTACTTACAATAATAAATTTCCAATCACTTATTGCAACTAAAGCATCTAGAGTATGTTTTGCTGCTCAAGGTGATTCAGTATTTGAATTTGGCCTTCGTCGTGCACAAGGACCTGATGCTGGTACATATGGTGCTAGAGCCGCTATTATTGGAGGTTGTTCAGCAACTGCTAATGTTTTAGCTGGTAAATTATTTGATATACCTGTTGTAGGTACTCAAGCTCATAGTTGGGTTCAAAAGTTTGATACAGAAATAGAAGCTTTTAGAGCTTATGCAGATATTTATCCAGATAAATGCTTACTTTTAGTTGATACTTATGATGTATTAAATAGTGGTTTACCTAACGCTATAAGTGTATTTAAAGAATTAAGAGAAAAAGGACACATGCCATTAGGTATAAGATTAGATTCTGGAGATCTAAAATATCTATCTAACCAATGTAAAGAAGCTTTAGATAAAGAAGGATTTACAAATATTAGTATAACTGCATCTAATGACCTTGATGAATATACAATAGCTTCATTAAAAGCTGATGGTGCTTCTATAAATTCTTGGGGAGTTGGTACAAAACTAATAACTTCAGCTGATTCACCTTCTCTTGGAGGAGTTTATAAATTAGCTGCTTCATTTAAAGATGGGAATTTTGAGCCTAAAATAAAGCTATCAGAAGATCCTGAGAAAATAAGTAATCCTGGATATAAAAAAGTATTTAGAATATATAATGAAGAAAATAAAGCTGAAGCAGATTTAATTATGTTACATAATGAGAATATAGATGAAAGTAAACCTTTAACTATATTCCATCCTACATATACTTGGAAAACTAAATCTTTTAATAATTATACTATTAAAGAATTGCTTAAACCTTTATTTATTAATGGTGAATGCAAATATAAACACAAAAGTGTTATGGAAATTAGAGAGTATGTAAATAGTGAACTTAATTCATTATGGGAAGAATACAGAAGACTTTCAAATCCTCAAACTTATAAAGTAGATTTATCTCGTGATCTTTGGTACTTAAAAACAAAGATGATAGATTCAAAGAAATATATATAATTTAATTAAGGGGGCAACATTATGGATACTACAGATTATAAAATTATAGAAATTCTTCAAAAAGAAGGTAGAATATCTATGAAAGACTTAGGAAAGATAGTAGGATTAACTTCACCTGCTGTTTCTGAAAGAGTTAAAAGATTAGAGGAAGCAGGGGTTATAGAAGGGTATAAAGCTATTGTTAATCCTAGTGCTTTAGGAAGATCTATAAAAGCATTTATTCATGTTTCTTTACCTAGTAATAAATATAACGAGTTTATAGAATCAGCTCGTAAAGATTCTAGAATTGTAGAATGTCACCATATAACTGGAGACGATTGTTCTGTTTTAAAGGTTGTAGTTAAAGATATGTATGAATTAGAAAATGTAATAGACTCTATAAAAAAGGTTGGTTCAACTAAAACTAATGTTATATTATCAACTCCAATTCAATCTAAATCTATATTATAAATCTATAATATAGTAAATTAACTTATAAATAATAGTATCTAATTTATTATACTTTTACTTATATAACTATACAGAAATAATATATATGCTAACTTTTTAAAGTTAAACTACTATAAAAATAAAAGGATATAAAAAACTTATTTAATATTAAGCTTTTTATATCCTTTTATTTTTATTAATATTTAATTTTTCAATATATAGTGCTTTAAATTATATATCTTATAAATCTAATACTTGTTTATAAACAACATCTTTTTTTAGTTTTCTGTCTTTACAAACTGTCTTGATAGCATCTTTTTTATCCATTCCTCTTTCCATTAAAGCTAGTACATATTCTCTTTCGTTAAGGTCATCATAAGAATTTTGCACTGTTTTTTCTCCTTTGAATCCTTCTACGATTAAAACAAATTCTCCTTTGACTTCTCTTTCATTGAATATATTTATAACCGTTTCTATATCTTCTCTTATTATTTCCTGATATTTTTTCGTTATCTCTCTATTTACTGCTATGCGTCTATTTCCTAATACTTTTAACATATCCTTTAAAGTATCTTTTAATCTGTGAGGTGATTCATAAAATATTATAGTTCTGCTCTCTTCTTTTAACTCTTCTAATTGATTTCTTCTAACCTTTTTATCTCTATCTAAAAATCCTTCAAAAGCAAATTTTGCTGTTTCTAACCCAGAGCCAACTAATGCAGTTATAGATGCAGTAGCTCCTGGTAATACTTCTATTTCTATATTATTTTCAATAGCCTGTTTTATTATATCTTCACCTGGGTCTGATATTCCTGGCATACCAGCATCACTTATTAGTGCTATATTTTCACCTTCTAGTAATTTATTTATTAAATATCCTCCCTTTGAATCTTTATTATGCTCATGATAGCTAGTTAATGGTTTTGATATTTCAAAGTGATTTAAAAGCTTTATACTATGTCTAGTATCTTCAGCTGCTATTAAATCAACTTCATTTAATATTCTTATAGTTCTATAAGTCATATCTTCTAAGTTACCTATTGGTGTTGGACATATATATAATTTACCACTCATTTATTTTTCTCCTATATCTTCATTTGCATATATTGCTTTTAATTCTTCTGTATAATTACCGTCTTCTCCGTATACATATAGAGGATCTAATATTTTAAGCTCTGGCTTACCATCTTTCATAAATTCAACTAATACTAAGTTTGGTGCTTTACCTGCTCTTGGATGTATAAACTGAATTTGTTTTGGTTCCATATTGTACTTTCTACCTAAAGTTAATATATCAACTAATCTTATAGGTCTGTGAATCATGAAAAACTTACCTCTTGGCATTGTAAGTCTAGAAGCTGCTCTTATTACATCTTCTAAATTACATTTAACCTCATGTCTTGATATAGCTTTTTTATCATTAGGATTTTTTATTCCATCCATATGCATATATGGAGGATTTGAAGTTACTACATGATATCCATTTACTTCTAGTATTTTGTCTATTTCCTTTATATCAGCATTTACTATTTCTACTCTATCTTCTAAATTATTTAATTTAACTGAACGAGTTGCCATTTCATATACTTCTTCTTGTATTTCTACACCTATAATCTTACTAGCTTGACTTTTTCCAGATATAAGTATTGGAACTATTCCTGTTCCTGTTCCTAAATCTACAACTTTTGCTCCTTTTTTTATTTTGGCAAAATTAGCTAATAATACTGCATCTATTCCAAAACAAAATCCATTAGTGTCTTGTATTAGTTTTAATCCTTTTAATTGTAAATCATCTATTCTTTCTGTTTCTTTTAATTTTACTTCCATAATGCTCTCCTCTTATGACTTAAAATTTACTTTACTTATATCTTTTATTATAAAATTTCATTTAATTATAAATAATACAAAATATATTTTTATAATCAATTTATATTAAAAAAGGTAGGAAAAGTCCTACCCCCTTATTGTTTATAATTAATCTTCTAGCTTCTTTAATTCTCTTAATGTAGCTTCATCTAATCCTTCATCTTTTAGACTTACACATCCACAACATTTTTTAGGTTCATGTAAAACTTTAACTTCATCTTTATGACATACTTTTATAGTCTTATCATTAAATTCTATTCTTACTTGCTCTAATAAAGGATTTACCTCTATTATCTTTCCTTTTGACTCATCTACTTTTACTAATGCACCTACTACTGGCATAGCATCTATTGCTTCTGCATAAACATCATGCTCATATTTTAGACAACAGAAAAGTCTTCCGCATATTCCTGATATTTTAGTTGGATTAAGTGATAAACTTTGGTCTTTAGCCATTTTTATAGAAACAGGTTGAAAATCCCCAAGCCATGTTGAACAACAAAGTTTTCTTCCACATGGTCCTAATCCACCTATAGATTTTGCCTCATCTCTAACTCCTATTTGTCTTAACTCTATTCTTGTTTTAAATATAGATGCTAAATCTTTTACTAATTCTCTAAAATCTATTCTACCTTCTGCTGTAAAATAAAATATTAATTTATTTCTATCAAAAGTATATTCACAATCTATTAAAAACATATTTAAATCATGTTCTTTTATTTTTTGTTGGCATAATTCAAATGTTTCTTTCGCCTTTTCTTTATTTTCAATATAGACTTGTCTATCTTCATCTGTAGCTACTCTTATAATTGGCTTTAACGGTGAAACTAATTCACTTTCATCTATTTCTTTTGGACAAACTACTATTGTTCCATATTCTAATCCCCTAGCTGTTTCTACTACTACATCCATATTTTTTTCTAATTCTAATTCTACAGGGTCAAAGTAGTATATTTTACCAGCATTTTTGAACCTAACACCCACTATCTTTATCATTTTATCACCTCATATATATTTAAAGCCATAACTTGTATACTAATATTAAAGTTACAATTGCTTCTTATCTTTTTCTTTGTATCTTCTATTATATCAATAATTTTAGATACTTGAGAATACGTAATTTTTTTACTCATATTCTGTATAAATGTTATTTTATCAATATTTATTATCATACTCTTGTCCACTTTTTCTTTTAAAAGCATCATATCTCTAAAATAGTTTATAAGCATATCTAAGACATTAATAGAATCATTTTTATATTTTTCCATACTTGCTGGTATTTCTAAAATATCTATCATATCTTTGTCTAGCATTATTTCTATATAAGTTTGTATTTCATCTCTCATTATAGCAAAATCTGCTGATTCTGATAATTCTATGGCCTTTTCTATACTTCCCCTTGCAAAAGTAGATAATAATTGAGCTCTATTCTTATCTATTCCTTTAATAATCAAGTAATTATTTAAGTCTACTATAGATATTGGTAAAAATTTTATTATCTCACATCTAGATTTTATAGTATCTAATAAAGATTCTTTGTTACTTGTTATTAATATTATTATAGCATATTCTGGAGGCTCTTCTAATGTCTTTAATAAGGCATTTTGAGCTTCTATCGTCATGCTCTCAGCCTGATTTATTATATATATTTTATATTGCTTATGAGGTTTTACTATTATATCAGTCTGTAATTTTCTTATTTGAGCTATTTTAATGCTATTTCCATCTGGATGTATATTTATATAATCAGGAGTACTTTCTACATTTTCTGTATCTAGTAATATTTTTGCTAGTTCTTGACTAAGCTTCTTTTTACCTATACCATCTATTCCCTCAAACATATATGCATGGTTTATTTTATTTTTTTTTATAGAATTTGTAAGATACTTCTTAGCAAAATCCTGCCCTATAATATTATTAAAATACATATTTACCTCTCTATAGATTTTATCCTATCTATTACTAAGTTATAAATTTCTTCATGTATACTATCTATACTTCTTAATCTATCATCTTCTACGCAATTTATTTTATTCCAATCATACTTATCTGCTATATATAAAGAATTTTCATATGATTTCTCTAAATATTTTATATCACTTTCATGAATATCTTTTTTCTTTTCACCTGTAAACTTATTTTTCCTATTTTCCATAAGTTTTTTACTAAAGCTCACAGGTACATCTAGAAATACTACACAATCTGGTTGTGGTATTTTATACATATTAAATTCATAATCTGTAAGCCAATCTAAATATTTATCTCTTTCATTTGCATCCATTTTAGAAGCTTGATGTACCATATTAGATGTTGTATATCTATCTGCAAGAACTATTCCACCATTTTTGTAAAATTCTTCCCATTCAGTTTTAAATGAAGCATATCTGTCTACTGAAAAGAATGTAGATGCTATATATGGATCTACATCTGTTGCTTTCTTGCCAAATTCACCTCTTAAATACATTTTTACTAATGCTGATGATTCAGAATCATAGTTTGGATATTCTACTTTTTTTACATTATACCCATCTTTTAAAAGTCTCTCATATAATTTTTTAGTTTGTGTAGCCTTTCCACTTGCATCTGATCCACTCTCTATAATTATTAACTTACCACTCATTCTTATATACTGCTTATATTATTTTATAAAGCAGTTTTCACCTCCATATATTCTGTATTAACTTTAAATTGATGTTAGTTATTTTCTTTATCTAAATTTATGGATTTTTATATTTATTAAAATTTATTCCTTATGATCATTTTCTATAATTTGTATATACTCTAATTTAGAATCTTTAATTCCGCTTATATTCATTCCTTTTTTATTACAAACTAAAATATAATCAATAACTTCTTTAGTTATTATTTCCCCTGGAGATACCAAGCATATTCCAGGAGGATAAGGTATTATATATTCTCCACATATTTTATCTATACTATCATATATTTTAACACTTTTCTTCTCATTGTAAAATGCTTCTCTTGGACTTAATTCTTTTACTGGTATATTCATAGGATACTCTATATTATCTATGCTTTTATCATTTTTATAATTTAAACTAATGTCTTCTAGTGCATATTCTAATGCCTCAAAATCCGCTCTATCATTTCCTATTGTGCATATTAATAATACCCCATAATAATTAGATAGTTCTACTTGTATATTATAATTAATTCTAAGCATCTCATCTAATTCATATCCTGTAATTCCTAATTCTTTAGATGATATAAAAATTTTTGTTATGTCATCATCATTGTATATTTTTATATGTTCATTTTTATTTATGTTATTTTTAAATATATCAATATTATGTAAGAGTTCTTCCATTAAGAATTCTCCTTTTTTTTCATATATATCTACAGCTAATTCTAATGATGACATAAGCATATAAGATGGGCTAGATGATTCTATCATTCTAAGTATTGAAGTTAATCTATCTTGATTTATTCTTTCTCCTTGAATATGTAACATTGATGACTGTGTAAAAGAAGGTAGTGTCTTATGAGTACTTTGTATAACTATGTCCGCTCCTTGTTCTAAAGCTGTCATAGGTAGCCTATTACTCAAACCTAAATGAGCACCATGAGCCTCATCAACTATAACTATCATTCCTTTACTATGAGCATAATCACATATTGTCTTTAAATCATATACTTTTCCATAATAAGTAGGATAAGTTAATAATATTGCTTTTGCATCTAAATTATCATTTATTGTATTTATAGCATCTTCAATCTTTATCCCCATTAATATATTGGTTTTAGTATCAATTTGTGGATATATATATACTGGTTCTATATCTCCTAATATAAATGTATTAATAACTGATTGATGACAGTCTCTATTAACAATTATTTTATCTTTTGGATTACATACAGACATTATTGCTCCTTGTATACCACATGTACTTCCATTAATTAAGTAATATGTATTTTTACTTTTAAAAACTCTTGCTGCTCTTTCTTGAGATTTTTTTATTATTCCGTCTGGAGAATGTAAATTATCCGTACCTAATATTTCAGTTGTATCCATTTTATAAATATTTTCCAATATATTAGAATACCCTAATCTATCGTATATTTTTCCTAATTTATGACCTGGAACATGAAATGATACTATATTATTATTAACAATTTCACCTAACTGGTTTAAAATATATTTTTTCATATTTATCTCCTTATATTAAAAGCCGTTGATATAATTTACATCAACGGCATAGTCTTAATTAAATAAAAATTGTGTTTTTGGATTTATAATGTCTTAGATTTATGTCTGTAGACAATAAAAAAAGACTACGTGGCTACGTGCTACTCTCCCAGGCAGTTGCCCAC
>CAJFPU010000065.1 GCA_904418825.1 uncultured Romboutsia sp.
ATATTGACCAAAGCTCCATTAAGTTATTTTCTATAGGTGTTCCAGTTAATGCAAATCTAACTTTAGCATTTACATTTTTTATAGCTTTTGTAATGATTGCATCGGGATTTTTAATATTTTGAGCTTCATCTATAATACAATAATCAAAGTTTATATTTTTATATTTATCCATATCATTTTTATAAGTTGTATAAGTAGTTAGTAAAACATCATAGTTATCTATATTATCTAATATCTTTTCTCTTTCACTTTTTGATGCATGTAAAAGACCAACTTTTAATGTTGGAGCAAATTTTTCTAATTCATTTTTCCAATTATATATAAGGGCTGTTGGTGTTATTACTATGCTTTTTTTATCTTTATTAGATAATAAAAAAGCTATTGTTTGTATAGTTTTACCTAGACCCATTTCATCAGCTAGTATTCCTCCAAACTGATAATCTGATAAAGTTTTAAAGAACTCAAATCCACTTACTTGATAATCTCTAAGAGTTGCATTTAAATCTTTTGGAATTTCATAATTTTTACTTTTAACCTTATCAAATTTCTTAATTACATTAGATACATATTTACTACCATTTACAAAGCTTAAGTCTTCATCTTCTATAAGCTTTTCTAAATAGATAGCTTTGTTATTTGGTATTTTCATATTATCAAAGTCATTGTATATATTTAATATATCTATTAATTTAAATGCTTGTTCTAAGTCCTTATCTTTTAAGTCTAAGTAAGCTCCATTTTTCATTCTATACAATCTATTATTATTTTTATATGAGCTAAATATTTCTCTATATTCATTTGAATCTACTCCCTCTATATCTAGCTTCATACTCATGTATCCATTTCTTGATTGAGATATATCCAGAGTTATATTAGGATTTATAGTTATATTTTCGTCTATATATTCGTCATTAGTTTCTTTATTTAAATTCTCTAACCCATTTAATACTGTAGCTACTATATGGCTACATATTTGAGGTTTAGTATTTGATAGTAAACTGTGACAATCACAACTCATATTTGATATTACTCTTGTTTTTGTGTTTATACTTATTATTGCTGTGTAGTTGTTTCTATGATTTTCATCTATTACAGTTGCATAAAAAGTTATATTATCACCATCTACTTTTGAATAATCATTTATAACTAAATTTCTTTTAAAGAAAGAAAATCCTGTATTAAATTTATTTTTATCTGTATGAGATCTTATTATTTCTTCTATTAAATTTGAGTACATTTTTAATGTCCTTTCATTTTTAGCGTTAATCTCTATTATACTCATAATTTTAATATTTAGATAGATATAAAATTATAAAACTTATTTTATTAGGTTTTAAAGTTAAATTATATGATATTTTAAATAAGATTAATAAATTTAAATAAATAAAAACACTTATAGATAAAAGGTTTCCTTTTAAATATAAGTGTTTTATTAATATTAGTTAGATGACTTAACTAACATTCCTGCAATTTTTTTACCTAACTCTAAACACTCTGTGCAATCATCTTCTAATGCTTCGCGTATTATAAGACCATCAAATATTACATCACAACCATACTCTTCCATTCTGCTCATCCAGTCTCTCATCCATTCACCATCTCCCCAATCGTAAGAGCCAAACAGTACTGCTTTTTTCCCTGATACCTTGCTTGATATACTTTCTATAAATGGTTCAAATTCACTTTCTTCTAGCATTTCTGCTCCCATAGCTGGGCACCCTAATATTATTATGTCTTCATCATTAAATATATCTGAATTAGCATGAGATACGTCTATTACTTGAGCTTCTACTCCATTTTCTTTTATCCCTTGTGCTATTAAATTTGCCATTTTTTCAGTGTTACCTGACCCTGACCAATATACTATTTTCATTCCTTTTCCTCCATATTATTTAATATATTTATCAATTAATTGATAATAATTATCACTATCGTTAATTAAATAATATATTATTTTTTTATCAATGTCAACTAAAATATGTAAAAAAGGCTAGAGATAAGTTTTATACAAAATCTTATTTCTAGCCTTTTTATTTTATATTAACTATTTAACCATAGCGTTATATTCTTCTTCATTCTTAGGAACTGTTATTTCTTTATTCTTTAACTTTGTAATTGTTTCTTCAACTAAATCTAATATTTCTTGAGAAACTAAGTTTTTAGTAGTGTCAGGTATACCTACAGCATTATCTTCTAATCCGTAAATTGTAGTTGTTCCACCTTCAAATGTTCCATCTAAATAAGCTTTAACTGTTTCATATACACCTACATCAACTCTTTTTATAGCTGAAGTTAATACATTTTCAGGAGCTAAATCACTTTGATCTCTATCAACACCTATTGCAAATTTACCATTTTCTTTAGCTGCTTCTATAGATCCTGTTCCAACATCTCCACCGCAAGTAAACACTATATCTGCACCATTTGAGTACATTTGGTTAGCTATAGCTTTTCCTTTTGCTTGATCTGTAAATGAGTTTGCATATTGTACTTGAATTGTAGCATCTGGGTTAACTGCTTTTACTCCTGCCATAAATCCATATTTAAAAGTATCTACAGTTGGTAATTGCATACCACCTATAAATCCTACATTATCTGTTTTAGTAGTTTTACCTGCTACTAGACCAGCTAAATATGCTGATTCTTGAGCATTGAATAATATACTTTTTACATTACTAATATCTGTTAATTCTTCATCTACTATTACAAAGTTTTGATCTGGATATAATTCTGCTCCTTCTTTTATTGCATCAGATAATTTCATACCTACACCAAGTATTAAATCTACATCTTCATCAACTAATGTTTCTATGTTTGTTGCATAGTCTGAATCTTGCTTTGATTCTAAGTATTTAACTTCTACACCTAATTCTTTTTCAGCTTGTTGAAGTCCTTCCCATGCACTTTGGTTGAAACTTTGATCGTTTACTCCTGCTACGTCTGTTATCATTGCTACTGTTATTTTATCATTTTCTGCACTTTCATTATTTCCTGAGCATCCTACTAATAATGATGCTGATACTACTGTAGCCATTGCTAATGTTGTTAATTTTTTTAATGTCATCTTATTAACCTCCACATATGATGTCTTTCAAAGTTAAAAGATATTTGCAATAAAAAATCCTTTTACCTAAAGAGATAAAAGGATAGTTAGTTCATTTATATTTTAAACTATTCAAATATCTTTTTAGTCTCTCTGGACCAAATTAAAGTTTTTTGTCTTGGTTATTATTACATTTTTATAAAAAGTTGTCAATATATTTTAAAATATTTTTTTAATTTTATTTAACTAAACTTACCATTCCTAGATTCATAAATAGCTCATGCATCTTTTTATTATCAATATTTAATATTAAACTATCTAACTCTATATTTTGTATTTCTTCTATGTCAGTTTTTATAGTTGCTAATTTTTTACTAGTAATTGCATCATTTTTATATAATAATAAGTTCTTTAAAGGAGACCTTTTTATACCTAAACTTTCTTTAAAGAATGCTAAAAGTTCTTTTTCCTCTTCTTTACTCAAGTTTTCTATATTTTTATATATTTCCTCTATAGATCCATAGTGGGCTATAAGTGGTCTAGATGAAGTTGGACCTACATTTTTAACACCTTTTATGTTATCTGACTTGTCTCCTTCTATAGCTTTTGCATCTATAATTTGAATTGGTTCTATTCCCTTAAAATGTTTAACATACTCAGGTGTATATTCAAAGATTCCACTTGGAACATTAATACTCTTTTTATCTATACCTATTTCTTTATACATATCATCAGCTTTACTTGTTACCATCCATAACTTAGTATATTCTGATACTAATTGAATATAATCTTCATCTTTTGTGTGTAAATATATCGGTATATCTTTTTCAAACTTTTTAACTATACTTCCAGCGAAATCGTCTGCCTCATATTCGTCATTGGAAAATACTGGTATATTTATCTCTTGTAGTAATTCAGTTAGCAACTTAAATTGAGCTTTAAGTGGATATGGTGTTTCACTTCTATTTGCTTTGTACTCTGGATCTATTTCTCGTCTAAATGTATTTCTACTTCTATCAAGAACTATTGCTAAATGTGTTATATTTTGACTCTCAATTAATGGAAGTAGTGTTTTAAAGAACATATATATTCCATTTGTATATTCTCCATCTGGAGATTTCATTAGTTTTGTATATGCAAACTCTTTTTGTTCATCTGTTTTTGCAAATAGTAAATCTCTTGCTGTTGCATAAAAACTTGTTGATAAAAGTGAAGATCCATCAACTATTAGTAGTTTATTTTCTTTTATTTCATTATTATCATTAAATATATCTTCATCCATTTCAACTTCTTCAAGTGAATCTAAATAGATTTCTTTAGTTTTTTCTATTTTAACTTCTATTTCTTTTATATATTTATTTTTAATTCTTAAGTCTGTATTTAATCTAGAACCAACGTAACTATTTAATCTTATATAATCACTTCTCTCTAAACCAGACGCTTTTATTTCATCTTCATTATATAAGCTTATTTTAATTTTTTCTATATGTTTTAAGTGTTCTTCATCTACAATATATTTATTTTTTTGTATAGTAGATATATCTATAGTTTCATTTTCTAGTATTATTATTTGATCTTGTTTTTCTTCTTTATTTTTTAAAAAATCGAATAAATTTTCCATATATTCTCCTTTAATATTCTTTTTAGTGTAATAATACTATTTTATTTCATTTATTTAGATTTGTATATGTTATTAGTTATTTTTTAAGTTTTTAATTCTACTAGGAAATAAAAAAGTGAATTTTAATTTAAAATAATTAATATTAAATATTATATAAATTTTAAATTAAAATTTACTTTTTTTATATTATGTAAATATGGTCATAAATAAATTATTTTATGATAAATACAAAAGCAAGGAAATTTTAAATCCCTTGCTTTTGTATTTATTTGTAAGAATTACTATTTTTTAAATATAGTTTCTCCTTCTTTTATAGTTTCAAGAACTTGTATATCTTTTATTTCCATAGGTTCAACCTTTAGTATGTTTTTATCTAATATAACTAAGTCAGCTAACTTACCTTCTTTTATCGTACCTTTTATATCTTCTTCAAAATATTGATAAGCAGCATTTTTAGTAACAGCTTTTAATGCATCTAAAGGACTTATTCTCTCCTCTTCACCTAATGAAACTCCATTTTTAGTTATTCTATTAACTGCACACCATATAGTCTCTAGCATATCTGGTTCTATAACTGGTGCATCTTGATGTAATGTGTAAAAAATGCCTTTATCTTGAGCTGATTTTAATAAACTTATTTTTCTTGCTCTTTCCATTCCAAAGTTTTTAATGTGTATATCTCCCCAGTGATATACATGAGCCACGAAAAATGATGGTATCATGTTAAGAGCTTTTACCTCATCTAATTGGTCTTGTGATAATAATTGAGCATGTACTATTACAGGTCTTATATCATTATTTGATCCAGTTTCTTCTTTAGCTAGTTTATATTGTTCTATATATTGTTGACAAGCTTTATCTCCGTTACAATGAGCTAATATTTGCATGTTTTCTCTTAGAGCTTTTTCTAATTTATCTTTTATTTCTTCATCTGATTGTGTTCCATATGCACAATATGTTTCTTCTCCTTCATATGGTTTTCTTAACCAAGCTGTACGACCTTGTGGAGAACCATCTAAGAATGTTTTATATCCTCCCATTTTTACATGATTATCATATTTTTGTAAGCAGTTTGCAAATTTTTCTTTTAATGTCTCTGCATTATTTATATCTAAGTATCCTATTACATCTATTTTTAATGAATTAGATTGTATTAAATATTGATATAATCCTGCTAATAAATCTACTACCATACCTTCTTGAGCTGTTGTAATACCATAGCTCGCATATGCATTTTGAGCTTTTAAGAAGTTTGCAAAGAATTCTTCAGTAGATGGTATTGGTATTTCTTGAAGATAATTAACAAATGCATTTTCTTCAAGATATCCAGTTACTTCTCCATTTTTATGTTCTATAACTCCACCTTCTGGATTAGGTGTATCTATTGTTATACCTAATTCTTTTATACCCATAGAGTTTAAAACACCCATATGTCCAGATTTATGTTTAACTACAACAGGGTTGTTTGGTGCTGCTTTATCTAAAAGTTCTTTTGTTGGATGTATTTTTTCAGCTAAAAAATTTTGATCATATCCATCTGCTTGAATCCATTTTCCAGCAGGTATATCATTTTTCTTTATGAATTTTTTTATAGCATCTTCTATTTCATCAAAGCTTACAGCTTCTGCTAAGTTTACTTGTGAATATGAATTTGCATATCCTGAAAAGTGGCTATGTGCATCTATAAATGATGGCATTAAAGTCTTACCTTGTAAGTCTATTATCTCAACATTTTCACTTGCGACTTTAAGTAAATCGTCTTTTTTTCCTACTTTATAAATTTTGCTATCTTTGACTAATACAGCTTCAGCATATAATTCATCTTCTAATGTTAGTATATCTCCATTAAAGTAAAGTTTTTCATTATTTGTCATTTGAATCCTCCTATTTTTTATATATACTCTTTAATTTAAGTATTTCCAAATATAAAGTATTTTTACTTGCTAAATAAATATTGTTTTGCTATTTTTTGTATATCTAAATACATGATTATTAATTATTTTTATTATTTTTGTAAAACTAATTATATCCAAATATATTTTATATCAATTTAAGCAAAACTATAAATATATCTAAAAAGGAGTTGATTGAATGAACGTTACTAAACTAATCATTTTTAAGAAAGTTCTTTCAACCTCATTAATAATTTTATTAATGTCGTCTTTTGTATATTGTGATGAAAAACCAATAACTAAAAATACAAAACTTATGCCATCTGGTGAAGTTGTTGAATTAGGTGTAAAGTTAAAATATCCTATAGTAATAAATAAACTAAATCATAATAAAACCTTAAAAAAATCTGATATATTAATATCTATAAAATTAAAAGGTGAAGAAATTGAACTTAATCGAAAAAATATAGAAAAAATAATGAAGGCTAAAAATTTACCACTACAGATTATATGTTATAGAAATGAAAAAACTAAATTTATAGACATAACATCTGATGATCTTAGAGATTTTGAATTTGGATACTATTCATTTTATCTAGGCACTGTAACTGCAATTGATTCTGAAGGTAACTTTATAGGTCTATCTCATAATTTAAAATCTGATAAAATACCTTTTGATTATTTAGATAATGCGATTTATAAAACATCTTATGTTCAAACAAGTAAAAATACACTTTTTCGTACTGGTTACTTAGTCACTTCTTCAGAAGGTGATAAAATAGGTAAATTTACTGGTACTGGAGATGGCGGTATATGCGGAAAGTTTGATAATTACGAATATAATTCTAGTTTAGCTTTAGAAATAGGAACTCCACACACTGGTACTGCTTACTTATATTGTACATCTCCTGTATCTAACGAGTTAAAAATGCATGAAATTGAAATAGTAGAAGTTAGAAAAGATGTTTCTAAGATAAAAATCATTGATAAAGATTTATTAAAGTACCGTGGTGGTATAGTTCAAGGCATGAGTGGTTCTCCTATAATTCAAGATAATAAGATTGTTGGAGGAACTCGTGCTGTTGTAAAATACAATAAAAGTATAGGTTTTATGACCAATATAGATTATATGATAAAAAATAGTAATAAATAAAAAATTTACCCTAAATATAAATTAAATAAAATTTATATTTAGGGTAAATTTTATTTAGTATCCATATTGTTTTATATGTATAACTTAAAACCAACATTATATTGCATTTTTCACGTTATGTATTTGTATTTCATCATAAATATATTATAATATTTGTTATGAAAATCACAGTAAAGGGGGATTTTAATGAAATTATATAAATTAAAATCTATATTTCTATTATCCGCATTAGCAATATCTATATTTTTTACTGGATGTTCTAATGATGATAAGAACTTAATTACAAATCAAACGCAGATTAAGAACTCCTCATCTAATAATAATCAAATAATTACTGAATCTAAAAATTCCTATAAAGAATATAGTTTCAGTAAGGAAGTACCTAAAAATTCAGTTAAAGCAATACTTGAAAGAGTTGTAGATGGAGATACAATGAAACTTAAATTAGATGAAACAGGAGAAATAATAACTTTAAGATTATTATTAGTAGATACTCCAGAATCTGTAAAAAAAGGCGTAGAACCTCAACCATACTCAATAGAAGCATCTAATTTTACTAAAAATACCTTATTATCTGGTGATACTGTTTATATTGAATATGATGAAGGTGATATAACTGATAAATATGGTAGACACTTAGGTTATTTATGGTTTTACTCTAATGATAATTCTAATTGGCAAATATTTAATGAAAAATTAATATCTGAAGGTTATGCTAGAGTTGGATATATATATTCTCAGAAAAAATATCTAAATGAACTTTATAAAGCTCAAGAGTATGCCAAATCAAATAAATTAAATATTTGGTCTGTTGACGGTTATGTAACTAATAAAGGATTTGATGTTGATGCATATAATTTAAATAGTAGAAAATCTAATACTGAAAATAATTTAAATAATTCTAGTTTAAAAACTGATAATGTTTATGCTAATTCTAACTCAAAAAAATATCATTCTAATAAAAATGCTCATAATATGAAGGACTCTATTGAAATGACTGAAGAAGAAGCAAAAAATAAAGGATATCAACCTTGTAACTTATGCTATTAATATAATACAAAATATTTAAATAATAAGAGCTATTGTATAAGTAATTTTAAATTATAATACAATAGCTCTTTAAAATTACATAATATTAGTTTTAATAAATATTAAAAGATCAGTAAAAACTTATAAAAAAGCTCTCTATTTATTTTATTGATATGCACCTATTTTACTAACTGCTACATATATTCTAGATATTTCATACCACGTAGCAAAATTTACAACTCCTGTTACTGGAAGATCAAATATTTCTTGGAATTTTCTTACACTTTCTCTAGTTTTTGTTCCATATATTCCATCTTCATCTAATTTTGGTAAAGCTGGATATGCGTTTGATATAACATTTAATTCTTGTTGAACAACTTTAACTGCACTTGATTTAGCTCCTATTGATAAATCATATCCCGGATAAGATGTAGGTATTCCACTTATTATTGGCGCTCTCTTAAAATCAATATTATTTCCATAGAAATATCTTAATATTTCATCAAATGTATACCCTTCGTCTCCCAAATACTTACTTCCCCATTGAGTCATAACTCCCGGACATTGAGTTTGTTTACCGTCGCAATACTGAGCTAATAAAGGTTGTATTTGACCTGATCTATATATATATAAATTGAATATCTCATCAACCGCTCTATCTATTGTGTCAAATATATTTCTATTATATATAAATTTATGATCATATTGAGTAGTGGATGTTATTGTAAATCTATATCCTTGATTTTTATACCATTCTGTATATACCCTATTTAAAGTAAATGATATTATGGCTACAATATTTGCGTATATAGTACTTTTTGGCCATGTTGCATATATTTCAGAAGATGCAACATTTTTTATATAATCTTTAAAATATATCCAATAATTTGGAGCACTATCATCATTTGGTAAGCCATCATGAACTATAATAAATTCCGGAACTACTACTTGATTTAATACGAATGTAGACTTTGAGTCATCTTCTATAATTTTAGGTTCGTACCCTGCATATAATTTATGCTCTTCTATGTTAAATGAACTTAATATACCGTACTGATTTCCTAATTTTTTTAGTTTTACATTTTGAATTGCTTCTATTATTGGAAGTACTTGAATACCAGATATAATTGTATCTTCATATCCTTCTTTTGTTACTTTTATTGCATATCTACTATACGGTCTTTCATTTTCTGGATATTCTGAAAGTAAAATATTGGGTGCATATAATTCTAAATTTCTTACCTGACCTGATATATTTGTTTCTAGATTGTCACATATTAATTCCCATTCATCTGTATTTCGATGTATATAATATATTGAAATATTGGCTCCTTGTATTGCAAAATCTGTTTCGTAGTCATTAACATTAATTGTTAGATACCCCCTGCTCAAAATAATACCCCCCTTTTTATCTTTTTATCTTTATTTCTATATTTAAAGTTATGACTATACTATATTTTTAGTTACTAAAAATATAAAAACTCTAAGATATAATTCTAGAAGTTATAGTTAATTATTTATATAATTCATAGTAACTATATTTTTTATATTGTATAAAATTTAAATATTTTTTATTTTTTGTACCTTTTTGCCAAAATTTGAATATTATAAAGTGTTATCAATATTTTAATAGATAACAATAGTAGGTGATAATTATAAATAATATAAAAAAATATCTATCTTCTATATACTCTTTTTTTAATGAATTAGATTTAAATTGTAAATTCTTGTCACTATTAGGTATAGTATTATTTTTTGCTATATCAATTTCAATATTTAATACTAATGCAAATTCAACTGATAATTTATCAACTATAAGAACTAGTTTTTCTTCTATAGTTGGATATTTTTTACAAAAGGCTTCAAGTAAAAAAAAACTATATTATTAGGAATGTTAGCTATTTTTATAATGCTAGTTATATTATTTTCTTATATTTTTGATACTCCTGTTAATAATCCATCATTAATATTATTCAAAAATTTATTCTTTTCTTTAATGGGTTATTTAACAAGCGCTATTAATAAATCTAATAAATAACTTTATAAAAAAAGAACTGAAATTTAACTGAACTGAACCCCTTAAAGTAGACAAAAGTAAAAAAGACTTGTAAAATACTACTTTAAGGGGTGATTTTTATGCAAAGAAATGCTAGAAAAAATATGAG
>CAJFPU010000066.1 GCA_904418825.1 uncultured Romboutsia sp.
AAAGGCCTTATGGCCTTTTTATATTTTAGAAAAATTAAACAATAAATTTATGAATAAAAATGTAGGAAATATACTATAAAAGTTGTATTTATATATATAACAAAGATTAAGAGAGGTATATATATGAAAAAAAATAAAAAAAAGATAAATACTAGTAAAGTAGTTATTATTTTTAGTTTTTTATTAATTCTAGTTATAATTTTATATACAGCATTAAATAGTAGATTATTTAATAGTGAGAATGTTGAAATTGAAGGCAATAAGTATGTTAATGATGATTATATTATAAATACTCTAGATATAAAAAATGATAAAAATATATTTAGATATAATATAAAAGATATGAAAAAAAAATTACTGACTAATAAATATATTGATAAGGTTGAAATAAATAGAGTATTACCGAATACCTTAAAGATTAATATAACAGAAAAAAAAATAGTAGCAAATTTGTATAATGAAGAAGTATATTGCTATATCGATAAAGAGGGTAACTTTATAGATAAATTTGAGGAAGATAATAGTGATAGTGATATAGTTGTAGTATATATAGATTATGATATAACAAATTCATTTGATATAAAATTTAAAAATGAACAAAATAAAAAAAGGTTATTATATTTATTAGAATATATAATAGAAGAAAGTATATATAAAAAAATAGATAATATAAACATGACAAAAGAAGGTCATATAAATATGAGAACTAAAGATGAAATAAATATATTATTAAATAATGATGAAGATTTAAAATATAATATATCTAGACTAGCTATGATTTTAGTTGATTTACAGAATAAAAATCAAAAAGGAGGAGAAATTGATTTATCTATTGGGAAGAATGCTATATATAGACATTAAAAATTAATATTAAAAGATATTATAATGTAATGATAAAAATATAAATATATTGATATTAATTAAATGTCAATATTATATATTTATATAAAAATATAATAAAAATGATATTTTTAATAAATTATTTAAAAAAATATAAATAAAAAGTATTAAAAAACTTGAAAAATATATAAGTTTCAAAGTAAAATAGAAAAGGTAAGTATTACGAGATTGAGACTATTTAATAGAATAATTAAAATTTGAGTAAGATTTTATATTTTACTTACTTATTTTTAATATATATCAATAGTAATACTTTTAGATATGGATTAGATATTTAGTTTATTAAATTAATATTAAGGTATTATAGTTTAATATTTTTTATTAGTTTTATATAAAAATTTTTTAGATATAGTATTGAAGTATATGCAAGATAGATTGTATATAACGATTTATTATGTCACTATACTAATATTTGAGTCGAGAATATTTGACAATTTTTAAGTGATAGGCAGACATATTGTTACAAAAAATAGTGATAAAAAAAGAGGAAAATAAATATTTTTGTGGAATAACTTACTTAATAATTAACAAAAACTTAGAATTAAATGATATAATTAATACATACATTTACTTACAATCATAAAATAAGGAGGTTCATAGATGCTAAACTTTGACGTAGAAACAGATGGTCTTGCGCAAATTAAGGTAATCGGCGCAGGTGGCGGTGGAAATAACGCAGTAAATAGAATGATAGAAGCTCAACTTCAAGGTGTTGAATTTATAGCTGTTAACACAGATAAACAAGCTTTACAAACATCAAAAGCTGAATATAAGATTCAAATAGGAGAAAAACTTACTAGAGGTCTAGGTGCAGGAGCTAATCCTGAAGTTGGAAAGAGAGCAGCGGAAGAAAGTAAAGATGAAATAATAAAAGTTCTTCAAGGTGCAGATATGGTTTTTGTTACAGCTGGTATGGGTGGAGGAACAGGTACTGGTGCAGCTCCTGTTATAGCTCAACTTGCAAAAGAAATGGGAATTCTTACAGTAGGAGTTGTTACTAAGCCATTCGTATTTGAAGGTAAAGTAAGAATGAAAAATGCTGAAAATGGGATAGCTGAATTAAAATCTAAAGTAGATACATTAATAACTATACCTAATGATAGATTATTACAAATAGTTCAAAAAAATACTTCTATGTTAGATGCATTTTCTATAGCAGATGATGTATTAAAGCAAGGTATACAATCAATATCAGACCTTATAGCAGTACCAGGTCTTATAAACTTAGACTTTGCAGATGTTACTTCAGTAATGAAAGAACAAGGTCTAGCTCATATGGGTATAGGAAATGCTACAGGGGAAACTAGAGCTATAGAAGCAGCTAGAGAAGCGATACAATCGCCACTTCTTGAAACTTCAATAAGAGGAGCTAAAGGAGTATTACTTAACATAACAGGTGGATCTAATTTAGGTCTTCTTGAGATAAATGAAGCATCAACTTTAGTTCAAGAATCTTGTGATCCAGAAGCAAACATAATATTTGGAGCTTCTATAAGAGAAGACTTAGGAGAAGAAATAAGAATAACAGTAATAGCTACAGGATTTGATGAAGCAAAGCATATGGAATCAGAAATTATAGAAAAAGTGAAAACTGCACCTAAACCAACATTAAATACAGCTCCTATATCTACTAAACCTAGTGAAGTAGAAATAAAGGAAGAAGTAGCTATTACTAGAGAAGAGCCAAGAAGAAGTTCTATACTAGATGATGATATGGAAATACCAACTTTTTTAAGAAGAAGAAGATAGATATATTATAAGAAGCCAATAGGCTTCTTTTTTTATATGTAAGAAAATAATACTTTAAGAAATTGATTTTATTAAAGAGTTATGAAGTTATATATTATAGATAAATTAAGCTGTTTATATAATATATAATTTGAATAAAAATAATTTTAATTTTTAAATTATACGAATTTATCAAAAAATTATTATAAAATTTTACGTATATTAAATTAATTCAACAAATAAATAAAATAAAATTATAAGTTAGTGATATTTAAGAGTAGAATACTTTATTTTTTGTTTATTTATACTATAAATTAAATTACTTTCGACTATTAAAAATGACATAAAATAAAGTACAGGTTAATTTATAATGTATTACAAAGGTAAAAGGGGGTAATGTAATTGTATATAGAATATTACATTATAGAAAACCTATTAATAAATTATATTATTATAAGTTGTACTTCTATTCTTATAAAAAATTATAGTATTGAAAAAAAAAAATGGTTAGGTGCTTTTTTAGGAACTATATACTCAATTATATATATATATCCTAGTCTGGAGATATTATTTACATTGCCATTTAAATTAATCATTATGACATTTATAACATTAATATCATTTACATATAAAAATAAAAAAGAGTTATTAAGAATATCTTTAGTATTTTACTTAGTAAATATTTTCATATGCGGAAGTACTTATTTTATAATTTATTTCACGGGTATAGAACATATAAAAGTATCATTCTTAATAGTGTGTGCTTATATAAGTTGTGAATTACTTAAATATATATATAAAGATATAAAAACTCTTAAATATATTAAAGATATAAAAAAGACTATAGATATAAATTTACTTGGTAAAAAGTTTACATGTGAAGCTTTAATAGATAGTGGAAATTTATTAAAAGATCCTTTAGGAAATAATGAAGTTATAATAGTTAAATCAAAAATATTAAAAGAGGTTATAGGGGATGGATTAGTAGAATATGATTATGAAAATATGGATGTATTAAAAGTACAAAATATCATAAATTCTTCGTACGAAGAATTAGCTTCAAGATTTAGACTTATTCCATACAAGCATGCAGGAAGTAATAATGGGTCAATAATTTTAGGCATTAAAGCTGATTACATTGAAATTGATAAAAATAAGATAGGTAATGTTGTTATTGGATTATCTAATTTTGATGATTCAGAATATGATGCTATTTTAAATCCAAATATATTACAAGGAATTTAAGTAAAAAGGGGGAGATAAAAATGAAGTTATTAATATCAAAGGTATTAAATAAAATAATACTTATACTGATTAAGCTTAAGCTTATAAAGCCAAAAAGTATTTTTTATATGGGAGGAGTAAATATATTGCCTCCACCATTAGATGCTGAAGAAGAAATGGAATTATTAAAGAAATTAGAAACTGATGATACTATAAAACAAATTTTAATAGAGCGAAATTTAAGGTTAGTTGTGTACATATCAAGAAAATTTGAAAATACAGGTATAGATATAGAAGATTTAATATCTATCGGTACAATAGGTCTTATAAAGGCAGTAAATACTTTTAAATTAAATAAAAATATAAAATTAGCAACTTATGCATCTAGATGTATAGAAAATGAAATTCTTATGTATCTTAGAAAAAATAATAAGAAAAAAATTGAAGTTTCATTTGATGAACCATTAAATATAGATGTAGATGGTAATGAGTTATTACTATCTGATGTGTTAGGAACTGAAAATGATGAGATATATAAAATTATAGAAGAAGAGATAGATAAAGATCTATTAGTTATGGCATTAGATAGATTATCAGACAGAGAAAAGCAAATAATGGAATTAAGATTTGGATTAGCTACAAGAGGTAGAGAAAGAACTCAAAAAGAAGTAGCTACAATGCTTGGAATATCTCAATCTTATATATCTAGATTGGAGAAAAAAATAATATCTAGATTAAAAAAAGAAATGAAAAAATTTGTATAAATAAATAATTTAATCTTAAAAGTATAAAAATATATGATATGTAAATAATTTCATATAAGAAAACTTTTAAGAGAGGACTGAAATATATGCAAATAAATAAAGTTGAAATCTGTGGTGTAAATACATCTGAACTTCCAGTTCTTAAAAATAATCAAATGATGGAACTTCTTTTGAAAATCAAAGCGGGAGATGAACAAGCAAGACAGGAGTTTGTTAGAGGTAATTTAAGATTAGTTTTAAGTGTAATACAAAAATTCAATAACAGAGGAGAAAACATAGATGACTTATTTCAAATAGGATGTATAGGGCTTATAAAAGCAATAGACAACTTTGACTTAAGTCAAAATGTAAGATTTTCAACTTATGCAGTACCTATGATAATAGGAGAAATAAGAAGGTACTTGAGAGATAATAATCCTATAAGAGTAAGTAGGTCATTAAAAGATATTGCATATAAGGCATTACAAGTTAGAGAAAGATTAGTAAGAAATAATGCTAAAGAACCTACAGTGTCTGAAATAGCAAAAGAACTAGAGATAGAAGTAGAAGATGTAGTTATGGCTCTAGATGCAATACAAGACCCAATATCCTTATTTGATCCAGTATATCAAGATAATGGAGATGCAATATTTGTAATGGATCAAGTTCAAGATAAAAAGGATACAGATGAAAACTGGCTACAAGAAATAGCTTTAAAAGAGGCTATAAAAAAATTAAATAGTAGAGAGAAATTAGTATTAGACTTAAGATTTTACAAAGGAAGAACTCAAATTGAAGTAGCAGATGAAATAGGTATATCACAAGCACAAGTATCAAGAATAGAGAAAAATGCATTAAAAAATATGAAAAAATACATATAATAAAATATTCTTAGCGTTGGTATTTATATATCAACGTTTTTTTATTTACATAAATTACATTATAGTTTGTAAATTTATAATAAATAATGCTATAATATAATTATATATGCGATTAGGAGGAAATTTATGTTAGAGTCATCTTTGGTTTATATAATTGCAAGAACTTTTCCAGAAAGTATAGTTGCAGTATTATCAGGTATGATACTGCTAGGAATAAATATAGATAAGGGAAAAGTGTTAAAATATGGAATATATTTAGGTTTTATTATAAGTATTATAAGATTATTGCCTATAAATTTTGGAGTTCATTCAATATTATCTATGATAGCTGTATGGATGATATTATTTAAAAATTCAAGTAATGATATAATAAAATCTATAGTTTCTACATGTTTAGTATGGATATCATTGGCTTTGAGCGAAGGTATATATATATTAATAGCAACTGATATATTAAATATAGGAGTAGAAAAATTAATGGATAATACATCATTAAATGGAGCTATTATAACACTTCCATCACTATTAATTATGTTTTTAATAGTAATATTAATAAAGTATATAAAATGTAATATATTAAAATTTAATATTAGGGATTAGTTATGGGATTTATAGAAAAAATATCACTGAATTTGTCTGAAAATTTAGGTGATAAATTAAATAAAAATAAAGAAGAAAAAGAAGTATTAAACTATGGTATATTTGTAGTTATACATACATTAATGGGATTAATAGCTACTGTTTTAATTGGAATAATAACAGGTATGATTATAGAAATAATAATAATATTTATAACTAGCTCATGGTTTAAAAGATATACTGGTGGAGTTCATGCAACTACACCAGAAAAGTGTTTACTTATTAGTTCAATACTATCACTAATACTATCATTATTTTGTAAATATATAATTTTTAATATAAATATAAATTATATATTTATAATAGGATTTTTTAGTATAATGACTTTTTATTATATAATAAATAAAAAATGTCCTGTTTCATCTAAAAATAAACCATTAAAAAGAGAAAATACAAGACGAAAATTAAGAAAGAAAGCATTTAATTTACTTAATAGATATTTTATTTTATTAATAATTTTATATATTATTTATAATTTTATTTGTATAGATATTATAAAAACTATTATTATATCATGTATATTAGGTATTATATTACAAATGATTGTACTAACAGAAATAGGGGAAAATTTTATAATAATATTAGATAGTAGTTTGAATATTTTCAATAATAAATAGTTAATTATTTAGATTTTAAAATAATTAATTATTTTAAGATATATATTTTAATAATTAGGAGGGGTTATAAGATGAATTTTTTATTTAATTCTTTAGCAGAATTATTAACAACTATAGCTCAAGAAGCTTCAACTCATTGTATGTTTATTTTCTTTGAGCCAGAAATGCCTAACTCTTTAAAAGAAGAGTAAAAAAAAACCATAAGGAAATATTTATCCTTATGGTTTTCGATTAAGTGAAGTAAATAATTAGGTGAAATAAAATGAGTAGTTTTGAACAAAAAAGAAACAAACAAGTATTTGAAATAATTGTAATATTAAAAATGATATATATAATACTAAGCATGATATCAATAGCAAGTTTTTTTAATTTGAAAAAAGAAATAAGAAGTTTAGTATTAATGGCTATAGTAATAAGTATAATGCTAATTACTGTATTAGCATATTTTTCATGGATAGTTATTTATACAAAAAATAGGATAAATAAATCACCTCAATTATTAGATTATATAGAAACAATATGCATGCTAGTAGTGTTTATATTTGTAATACTATCAACTGGTTTACAAGATAGTGGATATAATTTATTAAGTATTTTTATAGTATTAATAGGTGCTATTCAATTTGGGCGAAATTATAGTCTAAGAATATCAATTATAACTACGCTTATAATATTAATCATAGATTTTGTATCAATAGGACCCAATAAACAAGTTTTAAGTATATACTTTGAAAAAGATTTAGTTTTATTTAGTGCATTATTTGTAACTGCATTTATATTAGGTATGTATGTAGATATAGAAAGAGAGCATACTAAAGAACTTAAGAATTTAGCCAATGTAGATGAACTTACAGGCTTATATAATCATAGGTACTTTCAAGAGTTTTTACAAAAATCTATTGATGAAGCGGATAAGAAAAAACAAGAGGTTTCATTATTATTTATGGATATAGATTATTTCAAAAATTTTAATGATATTAATGGACATCAAGCTGGGGATTTACTTCTTAAGGAAATTAGTCAAATTCTGAAGTATTGCATTAGAGATACTGATGCTGTAGCTAGATATGGTGGAGAGGAATTTGCAGTAATACTTCCAAATACTACAGAGAAAAATGCTTTAAAAATAGGAGAGAGAATTAGGTCATCTATACAAAGTACTTATTTTAAAGGTCAAGAAAATCAGCCAGATAAAAATATAACGATATCTATAGGAGTATCATCATATCCAAAAAGAGCTATAAGTAAACATCAATTAATAAATACTGCAGATGATGCATTATATAGGGCAAAATCGTTTAATAGAAATAGAGTAGAACTATATCATAGTGTGTTAGATGAATTATCTGAAAATAGAGACATAAATATAGATACTGTCAAATCTTTAAAGTATTTTATAAATATGATAAATATAAAAGATAGATATACATATGGACATACAGAGAGAGTAGTTATATATTCAAAATACTTCGGTGAATATATCAATTTAACTGAAGAAGAAAAAATTAAGTTACAAGTATCAGCTTACCTTCATGATATAGGAAAATTAGAAATACCAGAAGAAATTTTAAATAAAAAAGAAAAATTAACGCAATCAGAGAGACAGATGTTTATTAATCATCCTCAAGTAGGTGTTGATTTGATAAAAAATATAGAACAACTTAGTGAATTTAAACTAATAATAAAACATCATCACGAGCGATATGATGGTAATGGATACCCAAGTGGATTAAAAGGTTTAGATATACCGTATTTATCAAGAATACTTACAATAGTGGATAGTTTTGATGTTATGACATCAAATAGAACTTATAATAAAGTAAAAACTAAAGAAGAAGCAATTAAAGAGTTGAGAGATCACGCAGGTAAACAATTTGATCCTGATTTAGTTGAGAAATTTATTAATATGCTTGAAAAATACAAAGATAAGTTTTAAGAAATGACTGATATAGGTCATTTTTTTTTGTCCAAGTTCATAATTATTTTATAAATATATTTTTTATTTAGAGGAGATATAATATGATAAGAGTATCTGATATAATGGAAAAAGAAATAATAAATGTAAAAAATGGAAAAAGAATGGGATTTATAACTGATATAGACATGGATATTAATGAAGGTAAGATAATATCATTTTCTATATCTGGAGATAGTGGACGAGGTTTTTTTTCTAGAGGATATGAAGAAGAGGCAATATTTTGGAATGATATACTAAAAATAGGATGTGATACTATAATAGTAAATATAGGATCAGAGCTTAATTTAGACGAATTTAATATATAACACAAAGGAGGAATAAAAAATGCAATGCCCTTATTGTAATCACAAAGAATGTAAAGTAATAGATTCTAGACACACAGATTCAAAATCTATAAGAAGAAGAAGAGAATGTGATGCATGTAAAAAAAGATTTACAACTTATGAAAAGATAGAAACAACACCTATTATGGTAGTAAAAAAAGATAATACAAGAGAGTATTTTGATGGAGATAAAATAAAATATGGTATATTAAAATCATGTGAGAAAAGACCTGTATCAGTTGAACAAATTGAAGAAATCGTAGCATTTATTGAAAATGAAATAAACAAGTACTATATTTCTGAAATAAATACTGAGAAAATAGGAGAAATGGTAATGGATAAATTAAAAGATGTAGACGAAGTAGCATATGTGAGATTTGCATCTGTTTATAGGCAATTTAAAGATATAAATACTTTTGTTACAGAACTTAAAAATATACTTATGGAGAGAGAAGGGTAATATGAAAAATTATATAACAGTACAGCAAATTAATGAAAATATAGACTTTGTTAATTTAGCTATAACTCTTAATAATGTAGATTCAAAGTCTATAGATGATATGAAAATGGTTTGCAAAGATGCAAATTTTAATATAGAAAATTTAACTAGTAATATTCAAATACATTCAGATATAGTTAATAAAATAGATGAAGATAATATAGGTGAAAAAAAGGATGGAGATGCATTAATTACAAATATACCTAATATACCTATATTAATATTTACAGCTGATTGTGTTCCTATAGCTATAATAGATAAAAAAAATAAAGCTATAGGTTTAGTTCATGCTGGATGGAAAGGTACTTATAATTCAATAGCTAAAAAAACTATAGATAAGATGATTGATAATTATAATACAAATCCTAAAGATTTAGTTTGTGTTATAGGGCCATCTATTGGTCCTTGCTGTTATGAAGTATCTAAAGATTTAGTTGAAAAATTTAACATGAATTTTACAAATAATAATAAAAAATTTTATACAATAGAAGAAGATGAATATAAATTAGACTTGTGGGAGATAAATGAGTACATATTAAAAGAATGTGGAGTTAAAGATGAGAATATAATAAATCTTAAATTATGTACTAGCTGTAATAGTGATAAGTTTCATTCTTATAGAAAACATAATCAAACATTAAAGAGAATAGGTACTATACTGCAGATAAAATAGAGGAGGACATATTATAATGAAGCCTAAAATCCTTATTATAGATGATGAAATTCATATAGTAGAGCTTATTAAATTTAATCTAGAAACATCAGGATATGAAGTTGATATTGCATATGATGGTCTAGACGGATATCTTAAAATTAAAGAAAATATGCCACATTTAGTACTTCTAGATTGGATGTTACCTAATATAAGTGGTATAGAAATGCTAAAAAAAATACGAAACGATCAATCATTATCTGATGTACCAATTATAATGCTAACTGCTAAGAATATGGAAAGTGACAAAATAGAAGGGTTAGAATTAGGCGCAGATGATTATATAACGAAGCCATTTAGTATAAAAGAATTGTTAGCTAGAGTAAGTACAGTTCTTAGAAGATATAATATAAATAAAGAAAATGTTGAGAATATTTTAACTGTAGGAAATTTAAATGTAAATCTTCTTAAACATGAAGTTTTAAAAGGAAATGAGAAAATTGATTTAACTCTTAAAGAATTTGAATTATTAAAATTGTTACTTGAAAATAAAGGGAAAGTCCTTTCGAGAAATTATCTTTTAGATAAAATATGGGGATATGATTTAAGGAAAAAAATAGAAGGTAATGATTCAACAGAAAAATATATACAAACTATTCGAGGAGTAGGATATAAGATAGATTAAAAGTTAGGAGAGACCTTATGGATAATTTTGTACTAATCTTTATAACATTAATATCATCTGTAGTAGCAATAATATGTATTAGATATAATATAATACTTAGAAATTATCTAAAGGCATTTATTAAAATATCTAAACAGATAAGTAATAGAGAGTTTCATGCTCGTTTAAATATAAATGTAAATGGAGAACTTGGAGAATTAAGTAAAAATTTTAATGATATGATAGATATAATGAATAGTAAAATTGAAGAAGTAGAATATAATCACCTTCAAATGACATCTATATTAAAAAGTATATCTCATGGAATTTTAGCTGTT
>CAJFPU010000067.1:0-8834 GCA_904418825.1 uncultured Romboutsia sp.
AGATGGATAAGTGATAAATTAAAACAAAGTATAGGAAAAAAAGATAGTATAATAGATTGTGATAAAGATATTAAACTTATAAATTTAGAACTAGAAGATATCGATTATAAATTGAGTATGTTTAAAAATGGATTAGACATAAATAGCTATATAGATATATTAAAAACATTTTATAATGATGGTAAAGAAAAAATAAATAAATTAAATTATTATTCTAAAGAAGAATTAAAACGATATACTATAGAAGTACATGCAATAAAAAGTTCATCTGCAAGTATAGGTGCATATACATTATCGGAAAAGGCTAAAATTTTAGAAGATGCAAGTAGAAATGGTGATATATTAACTATACAAAATAACCATAATGATTTTATTAAACAATATAATTTGATATTAGATGATATTAAGAAGAATTTAGAAAAAATAAAATTTGAGAATGATATTAAAAATAAAGAAACTAATTGTGATCAAATAATGGATAAAGATTTATTTTATAAATATATAGATGAAATAAAGACTGCAATAGATAATTTTGAATCTGATTTAGCCATTGAGGTATTAAATAAAATAAAAGATGTTAAATTAGATAAAGACAATAAAATTATAATAGAAGAAACATTAGAACTTATAAATATGTTTAAGTATGATGAGGCTTTAGAGTGTATATCTAAGTTAAATAAAGATATTTTAAATACTAACTTTGAGTAAATTTAAAAATATTTAATTTTATGTATATTGTAAGTAAATTTAATTTTATAGACATAGTTTAATAAATGTTGTAATATATTATATAATGTAGAAATGTAATATAAAATGGAGGTGGTTATCGATGCTTCTAAGTCAAGCAAATGTAGAATCTACTACTGAGGAAGTATTAAAAGGAATTGAGAAGTTTGAAAATTTAGATTTTAGTAAAGTAAAAATGAGCTTAGTAATAGAAAAATTATTAGAATGGGCAACAACTACAGGATTTAAACTTATTGTAGGAGCATTGATAATATCAATTGGATTTAAATTAATCAAAAAGCTTGTGGAACATTTTATAAATTTTTTAGAACGAAGAGATGTTGACTTAACTCTTAGAAAATTCTTAAAATCTCTTATAACTGTGACTCTTAAAATTATTCTTGTTATGCCAGTATTAGGATATTGGGGAATAGAATTATCTGGGATTGCAGCATTAGTAGCATCAGCTGGGGTTGCTATAGGTCTAGCCCTTCAAGGAAGTTTATCTAATTTTGCGGGTGGATTTATAATACTATTTATTAGACCGTTTAAAGTAGGTGACTATATAGAAACATCAACATATGGTGGTGTTGTAGAACAAATAGGATTATTTTATACACAATTAGCAACAGTTGATAATAAACAAATATTAATTCCAAATGGAAATTTATCTAATGGAAGTTTAATAAATTATTCGGCAAAATCAACTAGAAGAGTAGATTTAACTTTTAGTGTTGGATATGAAAATGATATAGCTCATGTTAAAGATATATTAAGTAAAATAGTTGAAAATGATGAATTAATTTTAAAAGATCCACAACCATTTATAGGTGTAAGTGCACATAGTGCAAGCTCTATAGACTTTGTAGTGAGAGTATGGTGTAATACTGGAGATTATTGGAATATATATCATAGTTTATTAGAAGAAGTTAAGATAACCTTTGATAAAGAAAATATAAGTATACCTTATCCACAAATGGATCTTCACTTAAAAGAAGCTTATAAAAAGTAATATAAAAGACTAGTATATATACACTAGTCTTTTTATTATATAGTATTAACTTAGGTTAATTATTTAATCAAAAATTTAAGTGTATATATGTAATAAAACTATATTTAAATTGAAAATTAAATATATTTAGTAAATAAATATTTTAACTAGTTTAATTTTTCGTAAAATAATACAAAATCTAAAATAAATAGTATATACTAAAATTAATAAAAATCAAAAGGAGAAATATTAATGAAGTACATTCAAGGTTTATACTATATGGCACAAGATTATTGGGTTTTGACAATGTTAATAGGCGTATTGAGTTGCTTTGTAGAAAGTTTTATACCTGCATTACCTTTGATAGGAATAGTAAGTGGTAATGCAATACTTTTTGGATTATTAAATGGGATTATATTATCTTGGATAGGATCAAGCTTAGGAACGATATCATTATTTTTATTGACTAAGAAATTTAAAGATAGAATATATATGAAAAAATTTAAAAATAAGAATATAAATAAAATTATAAATTGGATACATAGACGAGGATTTAAAATCTTATTTATAGCTTACTGTTGTCCATTTGTACCAAGTTTTTTAGTTACAATAGCTTCGGCATTAAGTGAAAAACATATACGTAACTTCCTTCCTGCAATGTTATCTGGAAAATTTGTCATGTTTTTAATAGTAAGTTATCTAGCAAGTGATGTAGTAGGATTTATAAAAAATCCTATTAAAATAGTAATATTTTTAATATTAGTATTTTTAGCTTGGAAAGTAGGAAAAAAGGTTAATGCTAAATTAGATGAAAATAATTAAGCATATAGGATATAGATTCTATATTAATATATAAAACCTATATCCTATTAAGAATATAACTATAAAATTTAAGACTTTGCATATTAATTTTTCTGTTTTAGAATTGGTTTTTATAGGCATTAAAGAAAAATTAATATCTATAGGATAAAGTAATTCTACACCTTCTTTTGTAAATAAATCTAATATAATATGGGAAAAACAACCGACTATAAGACCGCTAAATGAAGATATAAAAACTATATTATTATCTGTATATTTTAAGATTATCTTTGATAAATAACATAATAAATATAGAAATAGTATACTATGAGTAAAACTTCTATGGCGGAATTTAGAACCAAAAAACTTATATATTTTGGGAAATGTTTTACTTGCATAAGAACCGCGTATATCTATATCTGGAATTAATGAACCAATATATGCAAAATACATATAAATAATCAGTAGAATAAACTTATAAATAAATTCATAATTAGATAAATATTCATTATCAATAAAGGGAAGAGCAAGTAATGCAAATAAGTATCCTCCCTTTGTGTGAGTTTCTTTTACCATTAATCCTCCTATGGTGCTAAGTACATGTTGATTTATTACATTATATAGTAAATATAAAAATTTTACAAACTGTAACTATTTAAAACTTTTATAATTAGAAAATAATTAATCTCAATTCACTATGTAAAATCAAATATTTATATACTTTTCTCTATTACTTTGATCCCAAAGATAATAATCATATTACCATAAATGAACTTATATCCATATATTAGTATACTTAAAAATAAAATAAAAATTTATATATAGTTAATTTTTATAGATAATACATAATTATAATATTATAAATCATTATTTAATACTTATTACTAAATATTTAAATAGAAGGGATTATTTATAATATTTTTAAAGGTGAATAAAATAAATTTATATTTTAATAATAAAATATAATCACAATATTTTAAACTGAAAATAAAATAATATATTAGATTGATTATAGTATTAATTTATATAAGAACAAATGTTAAATTAAGATTTTAAATCTATCTTAAAAGGAGAAGGTATGGCTTATATTAATTTCAAAGAGGAAAAATTTAAAGGAAAAATTCAAATTGAAGAAAGAAAAAAGAATAATAAGACATTATACCAATCTATATTAAAAAATAAAGATAATTTAAATGGAATATACCCTAATTTAAAATACAGTTTTAAAAAGATAATTGATAAGAATATTGGTAAAAATGGAGTATTAAGTGAAGAAGATTTCAAAGAGATAAGTAATGAAGATATTGTATGTTCTAAGTTTATAGATTGTACATTTAAAAACATAAAATTTAAGGACTGCAAGTTTATAGGATGTGTTTTTGAAAATTGTAAATTTGCTGAAGGTGGGGTTAGTTTTGAAAACTGTATATTTATTAAAGAATATAGTGAAAAGCTGCCATCATTGAACAGAAAAGATAATTTAGGTTGTAGTTTTTATAATTGTAATATATATGCTAAATTTTTAAATAGTGATATATCTTATACTATATTTGAAAATTGTAAACTTCAAAATATTAGTATAGAACAGACTAAGGCTTCAAATTGTATAATTATAAATAGTGAATTAGATAAATTTGAAATAATAGATTGTGATTTTAGAGGATTTAAAACTTTTAATACATATATGATTGATTTTGCATTTGAAGATAAATTTTTAACTAAGTTTGATGAAAAAACATTTTTTGATAAAATTTCTTTAAAGAAAAAAGATAAAGAAGAATATGAAGGTATGTATACTGTTTATGAAAATATTGCTAATAAGTATAAAGATAATAACTTAAATAGTAATTTTGGAGAATATTATTATTTATGTAAATGTATTGAAAGAAAATCTTTAAAATTGCTACCTAAGTTAGGTTCTTACTTGTATTGGATTATTTGTGGATATGGAGAACGGCCATTTTTTTGTGTATTTTCAGCTTTAGCTATAATAATTATATTTTCTTTTTTATATCTAATAACAGGTATAGATATAAATGGTAGCGTTATTTCATATAACTTTAGTAATATACATACTTGGAATATAGCTAAATTTATAAAAGACTTTAATGAAGCTCTTAATTTAAGTGTAGGAATGTTTGCAGGAGTAGGAATTGATAATGGAAAACCTACAGAAATAGGTTATATGATAACTAATTTAGAAATGTTAATAGGTGTAGTTCTTATGGGAGTTGGAGTAGGGACTATAGCTAGAAAAGTAATTAGATAAATAAAAAGACAGGAGATAATCCTGTCTTTTGTTTGTTTATTAATTATTAAGCTGCTGTATTAGATGATTGAGTACCACGTATTTCGTCAGCAGTTTTTATTTTAGTATTTTTAAATATTGCATGTCCGATAAAACCAGCTAAAACACTTACTACTATACATCCAGCAGCAGCTATTAAAGCTCTTGTTCCGTTTTGAGCAACAGATACTGCAAATCCTGCTATTGGAGTTGCTAAACCTGGAGTACCAACTGTAATACCCATCATAGCTACTATTATACCAGACATAGCTCCACCTATGAAGTTAGTAACATATACTGGTATTGGGTTAGCAGATATTATATCTGATTGAGTTAATGGCTCTATAGCAACAGCTATAGTATCTTTTTTAGAACCAAACTTCATCTTAGAGAAGAATACATAGTTCATGAAAGAAGAACCAAATACTGCTAATGCACCTATTCCCATTGGAACACCTGTTAAACCTATTATAGATGTTAAAGCCATAGAACTAAGTGGAGCAGTTGCAACAACTGTTATTAAACCACCAAGTATAAGACCCATAACTATTGGTGAAGAATCAGATGCTTGTATTAAAACTTGTCCTATTTGAAGTAAAGTATTTTTAACAACTGGATCCATTACCATAGCTATAAATCTAGCTAAAGGAGCAGCTATTAATATAACAGCTATTAAATCAAGTCCAGCAGGAACTTTTTTCTCTAAGAACTTTATAACAAATGATATTAAGTAACCAGCTATAAATCCTGGTAATATACCAAATCCTGAAACTGTTAAACCAACTAAAACAGCGTATACTGGAGAAACTCCAAGAGCTAAAGGTACTAATATACCTGCAGCAACTCCACCTAGTGAACCGTTTGCCGAACCAACAGCTTCTAAGAATTTTATACCCATTTGCTCACCAAATAATGAGAAGTGGAATGCTTCAACTAAGAAACTTGCACAAGCAGCGTTTGCTAATGCACCCATAGCCTTCATACCTTGAGGCGCTTTGTAACTAAATAATGTGAATAATGCCAATACAACTAATAATAAAGCTGTACCTATTAAAATTTGAGTCATTTTATGATACCTCCATTTAATATATTTTTTATTTTTACCTCTTGGGATAGTGTTTTCCTGAAAGGGTAAAATCTACCTGTTATTGATTATGATTATAAAATAAATGTCAATAGTTGTAAATAGAAAAAAAGAAAATTGTTAAAAAATTATAAAAAAAAATTAAAAAGTATAATATTGTTATTTTATAAAGTATAAATAACTATATAAATAAATTGAAATATACTAGTTTTTGAATAAATATTTATAATGTGTTAAAATAAATATTAATATTACAATTTCAGACAATGGAGGAATGCATGAAGGATAAGGAAAGAATAAAAAAATTTATAGAGCTTCAAGATAAAAATTTGAAGTTTGAAGATATAGCCTTAGAATTAGGAATAGCTAAAACAACTCTTAGAGTGTTTTTAAATAAAAATGGATATAAAATGAATAATGGAAAGTATAAACTAAAAGATGATGTTATTGAATTTAAACAAATAGAATTTGAAGAAAATAAAAACTATAATAAAAATAAGTCTACAAAAACTAAAGAAAATAAAACTACTAGTAAAAAAGAAAAAGATATAACAAAAACAGGTAAAACTAAAGAAAGTAATCTTAAGAAAAATATAAAAGTAGAGAATAAAGTAGAAAATAAAACTACTAAAAGGCAAATTCCTAAAAAAGATAGAAAAATAAATATAACTCAAGAAGATTTAGATAAATTATGTGAAGTTTATGACTGGTATATGGAAGTTAAAGATTTAAAGTCTATGAAAACTAACTCAAGTAAAAATAAGAAAGATATAAAAATAGAAGATACTAATTTAGAGTCATTAAAAAGCACGAATATAAAAGTGGATAAAAAAACTTGGGAAGATTTTGAAAGATTATGTAGTAATTCGAAATTTAGTAAGCAAGAAATTATTACCCAAGCTTTAAAAGATTTTATGAAAGAGTATAAAAATTTATTATAAATGTGATACGAATTGAGGTGTTTACAGTATGAATAAATTACATAAAAAAGTATTGTTTATTTCAATATTATTGATTGTAAACATATTAATATTAATATCTTGTAATTCTAAAGATATTTATGATGAAGAAAGTTTATATTATACTACAAATATAAATCATGAAAATGCAAAGGTATTATTAATAGAGGATATAAAAAACAATAATGATGATAACTTAACTAATGAAATAAATTTATATAAAGTAATTAAAAATGTTTCAAATTTTAGTATATACAATATATTAATAACTTATGAAGAGATAAACAATAATAATAATATATCAGCAAAATCTCAAGTATTTTTAGATTTAACTTTAAATCCAAATGAATCATCGGAAATAAGCTTTTTTAATGATGATAAAGTAAAAAAAATAAATATAGTATCTTATGAGTACTATACTTTAGATAAAGAAGTAAAAGTTAATCTAAAAGATAATACAGTTGATATTAATAAAAGCAATTTAAATTTAAAAGATAGTAAAGAATATGAAGTTTTGACAACATCTGAAATATATAAAGTTAAAAATTCAAATGAGATAGATACTTATGAGCTAGATATAAAAAATACATCTAGAAAACAATTAGGTAATATAACAGTTAAAATAGGTCAGTTAGATAAAGATGGAAAATATATTATGATAGATAATATAAGCTCTTATAACATATTAAAACCATCAGAAAATATAAAGATGGAAATAAAGGCATTAGACAACACAAAAAGTATTGAGTTATTGGGGTATAGTTATGATGATGTAAAAGAAAAAGCAAATATAAATATAGACCTTAAATTACATAAAGCAAGTATAAGTGGTTAGTATTAGTAATATGAATAAATAATATATATATTACTAATACTAAATATAATTTAAGGTGGTGAGAAATTTGGATAGAGATAATAATTTAAACCAAAATGATTTAGATTTTGAAAAAATAAATGCGACTTTAGCTGATCCAAGCTTTGCAAATTGGTATTATCATCAAGTTATAGATAATGTTGATTGTAATAATATTAATTTCAATGTAGAAAATTTCGTAAAAATAATTAATAATTATAAATTAAATTAAGAATAAAAAAAGTATTTGGAAAAACTTCTAAGATTTATGTTACAAAAGTACATATTCTATCTTAGAAGTTTTTTATTTGTTAAAATTTTATAAAAACTAATGTTTAGGAAAATAAAAATGATACTTTAAATACTTTATTTATGTAGTAGATAAAACAATAGATATATTAAGTAATAGTAAAAATAATATTATCTATGTAGATAAAGTAGTTTGTATATATATGAATTAAGCAAAATAAATTTAAAATTTATTTCATTTAAAATAAATAATTATATTGTATAATTTATATTAAATGGTAAATAAAAATGGAGGAGATTATGAAGATATTAGTAGTTGAAGATAATATAAAAATTTTAAACAGTATATATGATGAACTTAATAATCATTTTGATACATATAAATGTAGTGATGGAGAAGAGGCACTATATCAAATTAAACAAAATATATATGACTTAATAATATTAGATTTAATGCTCCCTGGAATCAATGGATTAGATATATTAAAAAATATTAGAAGAAATATAGAAACACCAGTACTTATATTAACTGCAAAAGAAGAATTAGATGATAAAGTAAAAGCTTTTGAAATAGGTGCAAATGATTACTTAACAAAACCTTTTTATATGGAAGAGTTAGTTGCTAGGGTATATGCAATACTTAGAACTACTGGAAAATTAAAAAATAAAAATGTATTACAATTTAAAGATTTACGTCTAGATATAAATGAAAAAAGAGTTTTTATAAATGACTATGAAATAGAACTTCAAAATAAACAATTTAATTTATTAGAATATCTTTTATTAAATAAAGGGTGTATACTATTAAAAGAACAAATTTATGATAGGTTATGGGGGATTGATTCAGACTCTACTATAGAAATAGTAGAAGTATATGTTAGTAA
>CAJFPU010000067.1:8841-19588 GCA_904418825.1 uncultured Romboutsia sp.
TTTGGATATGATAAATATATAAAAACTAAACGTAAGGTAGGCTATATTTTTGATGATAAATAAAAAGGTATTTAATAAAACTAAGTCTAGTCTTATAAAGATTAATATAGCAGTAGTACTTGGTTTTTTAATTTTATTTTCTATATTTATATATACATATTTTAAAGAAGTTACATACAAAAGCATAGACAAGAAATTAAATGATGAATTAGAATCTATAACTATGCAACTTACTAGGCAATCTATTATTTATCCTGTTACAAAATATCCTAGTAATATGATTTATGTATATGAAGGAGATAGAGTAAGATATTATACTTCTAAAAGTGGTTATTTTAATAATTTATTACCAAATAGATATACAGATAGAATAAATGATATATTTACATTTAATGAAAATGGATATACATTTAGAGAATTGAATGTAGAAATTGGTAAATATCAGATTCAAATAATTACAAATATAGACTCAGAGATAAATTCTTTAAGACAGCTTATATTTGTATTTATAATAGGAATATTAATATCGCTTATTATTACTTATTATTTAGCAATATATTTAACGAAAAAGGCACTAGTGCCTATAGAGACTGCTTGGAACAATCAAGCTAAATTTATACAAGATGCTTCTCATGAACTTAGAACACCAATATCAATAATTTCATCTAAATTAGAACGTATGTTAAAACATCCAAATAACACTGTAAGTGATGAAGTTGAGACTATAGCAGATGCTATGAGTGAGATAAGACGAAGCAAAAAAATGATAAATGATTTATTATCGTTAACTAAAGAAGAAGCTATAATTAAACTTAATATAAGTGAAATAAATATAAAAAACTTTATAAAAGATATATGCATTGATTATATTGATATAGCAAATATGCAAGATAAAAAGTTTGACATAAATTTTAATTTAAAAAATGAATCTATATTTACAGATAAAAATAAGCTTAGGCAACTTATTCTGATATTTATAGATAATGCCTTTAAATATACAAAAGAAAAAGATTTTATATCTATAAATATAAATCAAAAAGATACCAATTATACAGAAATTTATATAATAGATAGTGGGGTAGGAATAAAGCAGGAAGATATGCCATATATATTTGATAGATTTTTTAGAAGTGAAAATGTAAGAGATAAAGATATTGATGGATCTGGAATTGGATTATCTATTGCAAAGATGATATCTATAAATTTAGGGGCGAAAATATCAGTAAAATGCGAAAATAATGAAACGGAGTTTAAAATAATTATACCTAATAATAAGTGTGACATAATCACATAAAGTAAAACAATGTTAAAAAATAGTGGTTTAATAATTGTAAGTTGGGTATAATTTGAATATATTAATAATATAAAAATAAATACACATAATAAATAAATATAAGTAAGTCTTAGGAGGGAATATATTCATGGCTAAAATAATAAATACATCTCAATTTAGAGGAAGTGTTGAAGAAAATCAAGGAGTAGTTGTAGTAGATTTTTTTGCAACTTGGTGTGGACCTTGTAAAATGTTAGCACCTGTATTTGAGCAAGCAGGAGAAGAGATGAAAAATGATGCAACTTTTTTAAAAGTTGATATAGATCAAAGTTTAGAAATAGCACAACAATTTAGAATATCTACTGTACCTACAATGATGATATTTAAAAATGGAAAACCAGTAGAAACTTTAGTTGGATTTATGCCAAAGGAAAGAATAGTTCAAAAAGTTAAATCACATTTATAAAAATTAAGGTGGTATAAAAATGAGATATGACATAGCTATAGTAGGTAGTGGGCCTGCAGGTCTTTCAGCTGCTATAAATGCTAAAATAAGAAATAAAAATATTATAGTATTTGGAACTGAAAGCTTAAGTAACAAATTAGTAAAAGCACCATCAATAGATAATTATTTAGGATTTCATGAAATAAGTGGTGATGATTTAAGACAAAAATTTCAAGATCATTTAGAAAAAATGGAAATTGAAATAACATATAAAAAAATAAATAATATATATGCTATGGGTGATTATTTTGCACTAATGTCAGGTGATGATATGTATGAGGCTACTACAGTTATATTAGCTACAGGTGTGGAATATGGAAAGCCTATAAAAGGTGAAGAAGAGTTTTTAGGTAAAGGTGTTGGATATTGTGCAACTTGTGATGCTCCTTTATATAAAGACAAAAAAGTTGCTATAATAGGATATAATAAAGAATCTAAAGAAGAAGCAAACTTTTTAAATGAGATAGCATCTAAAACATATTTTATACCTATGTATAAAAATGACTCTTTAAATAGAGAATTTAATGAGTTAGATAGTAGTATAGAAATAATAAATGATAGACCGGTACAAATAAAAGGAGAAAATCTAGTAAATAAAGTTTCTTTTAAAGGTAAAGAAATAGATGTAGATGGTGTATTTGTAATAAAAGACAGTTCATCTCCTAAATCATTAGTACCAGGAATTGAAACTGAAGGACCTCATATAAAGGTAGATATAAATATGCAAACTAGCATTAATGGATGTTTTGCAGCTGGAGATTGTGCAGGTAAACCATATTCGTATATAAAATCTGCAGGTCAAGGTCAAATCGCTGCTATAAATGCAGTTTCATATTTAGATAAGTTAAGAATTGAACAAAAAAATAAAAATAAATAAATGAAAAAATAAACTCTAGGATTCCTAGGGTTTATTTTTTCATTTATAAAAGATAGATTAATGATTTTATTAGTAAAGTAAATTTTTTATAAAATTTTAATTTATAAAATAATTTAAATAATATTGAATTTAGAAATTTGCAAGTTATGGAAAAGAAATTGCAAACAAAGAGTTGTAATTTAAATAAATAATCGCTATAATTAATATAAATGAATAATTGTATATAAAGTATTCATTATTAAAATTTTTATAAATTATATAGATATTAAAATTTAAGGAGGGAATTAGATGGAAACAATACTTAAATTGATAGACAGTACAAATACATTTTTATGGTCTTATATATTAATAGTAATGTTAATAACATTAGGACTTTATTTTACTTTTAAGACTAAATTTGTTCAATTTAGATATTTTGGAGAAATGTTTAGATTATTAGGTGATGGGGCATCTAAAGATGCTAAAAAAGAAGGTAAAGTATCTTCATTTCAAGCATTTTGTATAAGTACAGCATCAAGAGTTGGAACAGGAAATATAGCAGGAATAGCAATAGCAATTATAGCTGGTGGTCCTGGTGCTATATTTTGGATGTGGCTTATAGCTTTAATTGGTTCAGCATCAAGTTTTGTTGAAAGTACATTAGCTCAGATATATAAAGTAAAGGATGGAGACTCATTTAGAGGTGGTCCAGCTTATTATATAGAACAAGGATTAAATAAAAAATGGTTAGGTGCAACTTTTGCCATATTAATAACTATATCATTTGGATTTGTATTTAATGCAGTTCAAGCAAATACTGTAGCTACAGCATTTAGCAGTGCATTTGGTTTAGATAAGATGGTTATAGGTATAATACTTTCTGTTTTAACAGCAGGTGTTATATTTGGAGGAGTTCATAGAGTTGCTAAAGTTTCTGAAATAATAGTTCCTATATTTGCAGGACTTTATATATTAGTATCATTATTTATAGTAGCTACTAATTTAAATTATCTTCCAGGAGTATTTAAATTAATATTTGAAAGTGCTTTTGGTATGAGAGAAATAGCTATGGGTACTATGGGTGGTATGATGTTAACTGGTATAAAAAGAGGATTATTCTCTAATGAAGCAGGTATGGGGTCTGCACCTAATGCAGCAGCTACAGCTGATGTAAGTCATCCAGTACAACAAGGTTTAATACAAACATTAGGTGTATTTACAGATACAATAGTTATATGTAGCTGTACAGCATTTATAATACTTTTATATCCAACATATGCAGAAACTGGATTAACAGGTATAGAACTTACACAAGCAGCATTATCATCACATATAGGTCCTATAGGTAATATATTTATAGCAGTTTGTATATTCTTATTTGCATTTAGTTCTATAGTAGGTAACTATTATTATGGTCAATCTAATATGGAATTTATAAACTTAAGTAAAACTGGATTAAATATATTTAGAGTTATTGTTGTAGGTATGGTTTTATTTGGATCACTTACAAAAGTGCAAGTAGTTTGGGATTTAGCAGATTTATTTATGGGGCTTATGGCTGTTATAAATTTAGTGGCTATAACATTATTAGGTAAATATGCATTTTTAGCACTAGATGATTATACTAAGCAAAAAAAGGCAGGAATCAAAAATCCAGTATTTTGTGCATCTAATATAAAAGGATTAGAAAATGTAGAGTGTTGGAATGATAATAAATTTTCAAAAGAAATAATATAATATATAAGTGTCTCTTAATTATAAGAGGCACTTATTATTTTACGTTTAAAGAAATTATATTACTTCAATACTTGTAGAGAATTTTGAAAATATAGTTTTAGCATCATATTGATTTTAAGTGTAAAATAATATTTTGAGCAACAGACGAAGCCGTTGGCTGCATGAATGAAGTGAATTTTTTATGTTTAATCATAAATATAGAAATATTTATGATGTGTAGATTGTATAAAGCATTTACGTATAATATATATAATGTTAAAATATAATTAAGATGTATTTATTTGGGGGTAAGTTTATGAATTTGCTTAAACAAAAGTCTTGGGCTATAGTAATCATAGATGAAAATGAAGATTCCAAAGAAATTAAAATTATGAATTTATTAAAAGAAAAAAAATATAATGTAGTTGGTATTAATTTGAATAATTATAAATCAGAGAAATTTGACATTTATGATAGTTTAAAAGATGTAGAACATAATATAGATATAGTTGCTATTTTTAATGAATCAATACATAATTACTATATAATAGATGAAATGGAACTATTAGATATAAAAAATATTTATTTTGAAAAAGATTGTGATACAGAATATATATTAAAAAAAGCTAAAGATGCTAAGTTGAATATAATTAAGCATGTAGATTTATATAAAGAACTTAAATTTAAATAATTTTAAAAAAGGTATGAAAATTAAAATAAATTTTTATACCTTTTTTGATGTGTAGTATTTATTATATAATAGTAATTAAATATAAGGTGTGAAATTATTTAATATAAATTTAAAATAATAAAAATTATAAAGAATTTAATAAAAAATGAAGGAGAGTAAAGTAATAGTATATAATTATTAATATAGTCAAAAAAACTTATAAATAGTCGTTTTAAGAAAGTTAAGTTAAAATAAAAATAGTTGTACTTAATAATAAAAGATAAAGACGCTAAATTTAAAATAGGTTAAATTCAAAAATGAGTAAGTGTACAACAAATTCAAAATAATACAATTTGTTAGATTAAGTAGGTGACATAATGTTAGATAAATATGGTAGAAATATAGATTATGCTAGAATATCTCTTACAGATAAGTGTAATTTAAGGTGCGTTTATTGTATGCCAGAAGATAAAGTATATGAAAATAATTTAATAAATAATAATTTATCATTTAATGATTATAAATTTATAATAAATGCCTTAGCACAAGTAGGTATAAGTAAAATTAAGTTTACAGGTGGAGAGCCCTTATTATATCCACATCTTATAGATTTAATAAAATATACATATAATGAATGTAATATAGAAGATATATCAATAAGTACTAATGGTATAGGACTTAATGAGATTGCCTATGAATTAAAAAAAAGTGGTTTGAAATCTGTTAATATTAGTTTAGACTCCCTTAAATCATATAAATATAAAAGTATAACGAGAAATGGAAATTTAACAGATGTATTAAAGTCTATAAATAGATGCTTAGAATTAGGAATAAAAGTAAAAATAAACTGTGTTGTTATAAAAGGATTTAATGATGATGAAATTTATGATTTTATAGATATGGCAAATTATTATCCTGTAGATGTTAGATTTATAGAACTTATGCCTATTGGAGAAGGGAAACACTTTTTTGAAAATGGATATTTTAATATAACTAAGTTTATAAATGAAGCTGATGGGTTATATAAAATTGAAGATGAAAAACAATCTAGTGCTAAGTTATATCAAGCTAAATATGCAAAGGGAAGAGTTGGAATTATAAGTCCTATTAGTTGTTCGTTTTGTGATAGTTGTAACAAAATTAGGATTACATCAGATGGCAAGATAAAATCATGCCTTCATTCAAATGAAGAAATAGATATAGCATATTATCTTAATAAGCCTATGATTTTTAAAGAAATATTAAAGGAAGCAATAAGTAACAAACCTAAAAATCATAATTTATTAGAAACAAACTCTAGTGATACTAATAGAGATATGTATGAAATAGGTGGATAAGAGATTTATGATAAATTATGAAATATAAAAAGTGTCTTATGATAAGATGTATTATAAGACACTTTTTACACATAAAAATATTATATTTAGATAAATAAATACTAATTAAATTTTATAAATTTAATAAAGAGTTAATTGTTTTCATTAAACTTATTTATAGACTCTATCATTTCTTTTCTTATAGATTCTCCAAGGATTATAGTTTTAAGTTTTGGATTTTCTATATGTTCATATATAGGTGGTAAAAATTCAACTTCAACATCTTTTGAGTTTATCTTGCCTATAGGTTGATAACCTTCATAAGTATTTTTAGAGTTTTTTATAACAAAAGGAATTATAGGACACTTTGCTTTATATGCAATTTTTAAAGCACCATTTCTAAATTCAGATATAATTGCATCTGGATCTTTTACCCAAGTTAAATCTCCTTCAGGAAAAACTGCCATACTTTGACCGTTTAATATATTATTAGCTGCTTCGTTTATACTTTTTATACCTTCTCTATTATCTTTTCTATTTATATAAACACATTTTGTAAGTTTTGCCCAACTACTAACTATTGGCATTGATCTCCAAACTGGTTCATCAGCAATGACACATCCAATAGGTCTATTTACACTTGCAAATAGTATAAAGCTATCTAGCATACTAGAATGATTGCAAACAAATAAGACTGGTTTGTCAGGTATATTTTCAGTTCCTTTTATAGTAAGGTTTATATTAACTAAATCTAAAGAATTTTTAGCTTGTTTATGTAAAAAATTATAGATTTCTGTATTAGTAAACTTATCTGGATTTTTTTTTATTTTATAAAGTTTAGGTATAGAAGAAGAAAAACCAAATATTTGATAAGTTGCAAATTTAAAATAATTAAACATTTTTATATCTCCTTATATAGATATTTAATGATTTATTCTAACACAAAACGATTATATTGACAAATAATCTATATCTAAGAATTATTGTGAATATAATATATATCTTCATGAATATAATTTACCTATATAGACTAGTTTATACTAAATTTGGGGGGAATTTAATGAGAGTATCAGATGAAAGGTTATTAAGGATAAGGATTTTATCTCATAGTGGAGATAAAATACATATAAAATTACCAATTGAGTTTGTAAAAAAAATGATTAAAAATAATACATTTGATTTTTTCTATGGAGTAAATGACATACTAGATAGTAATAAGCTTTTAGATGTATTAGTTAATGCTTTTGATTATAACTTAAATGGTGAAGTTGCTCATATTGAAAGAAAAAATGGAGATATAATAAAGATGATAATTGATTAAATAGCACTGGTAGTTAGTGCTATTTTTTTGATTACTTAAATTATATCACTTCAATATTTGTTGATAAATATAGTTACATTAGTTTATATAAAATTATTAGACTTAAGGATAAACATTTTAAGAAATGAAATTGAACTGTTTATAATATGAAGAAATTAGAATATACATATCTTAAATTAAAAAAAAATTAAAAAAGAGTAATTTATTTTATAAAAAAGTATATATAAATTATAAATTTAACAATAAAAAGATTATATTAAAATATAAAAATGTCAAAAAATGCATAAAAATAAAATAATGTGTTGCACTATAAAAACAAATGTGATATTCTAAATAAAGTAATACAATGTTAATTAAATATATTATTGAAAATTAATTTTAAGATTAGATTTTTAGTAAATTAAAATTAGATAAATAAAAGAATTATGATATAAATATAAAAAAGAGTTACATAAGGAGATTATTATGAAAAATATATGTGTTATAGGTAGTTTAAATATGGACTTAGTAGTTAACGTAGATAAAATGCCAAAACCAGGTCAAACAATAATAGGAAGCAACTTTAAAGAAGTACCAGGAGGAAAAGGTGCTAATCAAGCAGTTGCTATGGCAAGATTAAATGGAAATGTATCTATGATAGGTAAAGTTGGAGAAGACGGATTTGGACAAACTTTAATAAATGCATTAAAAAATGATAAAGTAGATACTACGTACATAAAAACTACAAAAGGAGCAACTGGTGTAGCACTTATAACAGTAGATAATAATGCACAAAATTCCATAGTAGTTTCTCCAGGAGCTAACTTTGAAGTTAAAGAAGAAGATATAGATAATAATATAGAAGCAATAAAAAATAGTGACATAGTAGTACTTCAACTTGAAACACCACTTAACACTATAAAGTATGCATTAAAAAAGTCTAAAGAGTTAAATAAGTATACTATATTAAATCCAGCACCAGCACTTAAGTTAGATGATGAGATAATAAAAAATGTAGACTTACTAACTCCTAACGAAACAGAACTTGAAATAATAAGTGGAGTAAATATAGAAACTGAAGAAGATATACAAAAAGCTGCACAAATAATGATTGAAAAAGGTGTAAAAGAGCTTATAGTAACATTAGGTTCTAAAGGAAGTTTATATATAAATAAAGAAAAATCAATATTTAAAAAAGCATATAAAGTAGAAGCAGTAGATACAACTGCAGCAGGAGATAGTTATACTGCAGCGTTAGCAGTAGCACTATCTAAAGATAAAAATATAGAAGAAGCTATGGACTTTGCATCAAAAGTAGGAGCTCTTTCAGTTTTAAAAGAAGGTGCACAAAGTTCACTGCCAACATTAGAAGATGTTGAAAATTTCAGGGGGTAGATATAATGAAAAAGACTAAAATGATAAATAGTGAATTATCATATACAATATCTAAAATGGGACACACTGATAGTTTAACTATAGGAGACTGTGGACTACCTATACCAGATGAAGTTAAGAGAATAGATTTAGCATTAACTCACAATGTTCCAACATTTATACAAACATTAGATGTGGTACTTGAAGAATTATGTGTAGAAGAGGTAGTAATTGCCGAGGAAATAGAAAATAAAAATATATCAGTATATGAAGAAATATTAAGAAGATTTAAAGATATAAAGATAACAAAAGTTTCTCATGAAGAATTTAAGAAATTAACTAAGGACAGTAAAGCTGTAGTAAGAACTGGGGAATACAGCCCTTATGCAAATATAATATTAAAATCAGGAGTTGTATTTTAATGAAGACACCAATCCTAAAAATGACAAATATAGTAAAAGAATTTCCAGGCGTTAAAGCTTTAGATGGAGTTAATTTAGAACTTTACGAAGGAAAAGTTATGGCTCTTATGGGAGAAAATGGAGCTGGAAAATCTACACTTATGAAAATATTAAGTGGAGTATATAAAAAAGACGGTGGACAAATCTTTTATAACGGAGTTGAAGAAGATATAAAGGATCCAAAAGATGCCACTAAAAAAGGTATAGCAATAATACATCAGGAATTAAACTTACTTAAGGATTTAAGTATAGGAGAAAATATATTCTTAGGTCGTGAGTTTAAAAAAGGTTTTAGAGTAGATTTTAATAAACTTCATGAAGAAGGAGATAAATTACTTAAAAAATTAAATGTAAATAGAAGTTCAAGAGACTTAGTACAAAACCTAAGCTTAGGTGAACAACAAATGGTTGAGATAGCAAAAGCATTATCTTTAGACGCAAAAATAATAATAATGGATGAGCCAACAGATGCTCTTACAGAAACAGAAACTCAAAGTTTATTCAAAGTTATAGAAGAGTTAAAGTCAGAAGGAAAAGCTATAGTATATACTTCACATAGATTAAAGGAAATATTTGAAGTGTGTGATTACATAACTGTTTTAAGAGACGGAAAATATGTAGGAAGTGAAGATTTATCTAACTTAGATGAAGATAAAATGATAGAAATGATGGTAGGTAGAAAGCTTACAGATCAATTCCCAAGAGTTGAAATAGAACCTGGAAAAACTATATTAAAAGTTGAAAACTTAAATAATGAATATGTAAGTAATATAAACTTTGAGGTTAGAGCTGGAGAAGTAGTTGGTATAGCAGGTCTTATGGGAGCAGGAAGAAGTGAACTTGCAAAAACTATATACGGTCATTTTAAAAAGGAAAGTGGTAAGATAATACTTAATGGAAAAGAATTAAACCACAAAAGTGCTCAAGAAGGATTATTACATAGAATAGCTTATGTTAGTGAAGATAGAAAAGGTGATGGATTATTAGTTGATTTATCAGTAAGAGAAAATATGACTTTATCATCATTAAACAGAATAAGCAAAGGATTAATAATCGATAAAAAACATGAAAATGAGAGAGTTGACTCTTATATAGAAAGAATAAATATAAAAACACCAAGCAAAGAACAATTAATAAGAAACTTAAGTGGTGGTAATCAACAAAAGGTTGCAATAGCAAAAGCTTTAATGACACATCCTGAAGTATTAATACTTGATGAACCTACTAGAGGGGTTGACGTTGGTGCTAAAAAAGAAATATATGATTTAATAAATGA
>CAJFPU010000068.1 GCA_904418825.1 uncultured Romboutsia sp.
AGTTTTAAAATCGTTTAACTTAATATCTTAAGTAGACATAAAAAATATATCACTTAATTTTATTATTGCGTAACTTATTATAAGTAATTTGTATAATATTACTTATATATATGATTCATAAAACTAATTAAATTGTAAAATAAGGGTGAAAATATGTTTAAAGACAAAATACTATTAATCACTGGAGGTACCGGCTCTTTTGGAAATGCGGTTTTAAATAAAATTTTAGATAAAGGTATAAAAGAAATACGTATATTCAGCCGTGACGAAAAAAAACAAGATGATATGAGAAGAATTTATAAAAATGATAAACTAAAGTTTTATATAGGTGATGTTAGAGATTATAATAGTATAAATCATGCACTAGCTGGTGTTGACTATGTATTTCATGCAGCTGCACTTAAACAAGTTCCTTCTTGTGAATTTTATCCAATGCAAGCAGTACAAACAAATATAATTGGAACAGAAAATGTTTTAAATGCAAGCATACACAATGGTGTTAAAAAGGTTGTATGTTTAAGTACAGATAAAGCAGCTTATCCAATAAATGCAATGGGAATATCTAAAGCAATGATGGAAAAAGTTGCAATAGCTAAATCAAGAGAGCTTAATTCAAATAATACATTAATATGTGTTACAAGATATGGAAATGTTATGGCATCAAGAGGTTCTGTAATCCCATTATTCATTGAACAAATAAAAAATGGGCAAGATTTAACTATTACAAACCCTAATATGACTAGATTTATGATGAGTTTAGAAGATGCTGTTGAATTAGTATTATTTGCATTTGAAAATGCTAAACAAGGTGATTTATTTATACAAAAATCTCCATCAGCTACTATACAATGTTTAGCTGATTCTATAATAGAATTATTTGATGCTAAAAATATTAATATAAAAACAATAGGTACTAGACATGGTGAAAAATTATACGAAACTTTAGCTACTAAAGAAGAATTATATAGATCTGAAAACTTTGAAAAATATTACAGAATTCTTGCAGATAATAGAGATTTAAACTACGATAATTATTTTAACAATGGCAATAAAAACTTATCTATATTAGAAGATTACAACTCTAATAATACAACAATATTAGATAAAGAAGAAATGAAAAAACTACTTCTAAAATTAGATTATGTGCAAGAAGAATTGGTAAATTTTAAAAAAATTCAAAAAGCTAATTTTAATAGTTAGGATATAAATATTATGAAAAAAATATTAATAACAGGATCTAATGGATTTATAGGTAAAAATACTTTAGCTATTTTAAATGAAACTAAAAAATATGAAATACTTACTATAAATATAGAAAGTAGCGAAGAAGAATTAAAAATGGCTGTTTTAAGTTCAGATTTTATAATTCATTTAGCTGGTGTAAATAGACCTAAAGAAGTTGATGAATTTTATAAACATAATTTGGGCTTAACTGAAAAAATAGTCAATTATTTAAAAGATAACAATAAAAATACTCCAATATTAATTTCCTCATCTATTCAAGCTGAGTTAGAAAATGATTATGGTAAAAGTAAGAAAAAATCTGAAGAAGTATTAATAAAATATAGTGATGAATGTAATGCTAAAGTTTATATACTAAGACTTCCAAATGTATTTGGTAAATGGTGTAAACCAAACTACAATTCAGCTGTAGCTACATTTTGCTATAATATAGCTCATGATAAAGAAATATGGATGAAATCTTCAGATATAGAATTAAACTTAGTTTATATAGATGATGTAGTAAATGCAATACTTGAATGTATCAAATTAAGTAATATAGACAAAGATATTGTATTTACAAATAATAATATAAATTGCATCCAAATCGATAAGTATTACTATGAAGTTAGCAATGTATATAAAAAAACTTTAGGATGCATTGTAGATACCTTAAAAATGTTTAAAAATATGACAAAAAGTTTATTAATACCTGATTTAAATGATAAATTTAATAAGGCATTATATTCAACATATCTAACCTATTTAGATGAAGATAATTTATCATATTCTTTAGATAAAAAAGAAGATAATCGAGGCTATCTTGCTGAAGTTATAAAATCACCTCATTTTGGTCAAATATTTATATCAAAAACTTATAGTAATATAACTAGAGGTAATCATTGGCATACTAGCAAAACAGAAAAATTTATAGTTATACAAGGAAAAGCTCTTATAAAATTAAGAAAAATAGATGAAGATAAATTTATAGAATATGTAGTCGATGGTGATAATTTACAAGTCTTAGATATACCACCAGGATATACTCATTCTATAGAAAATATAGGTGAAGATGAGCTTATAACGCTCTTTTGGTCAAATGAAATATTTAATCCTAAAAAAACAGATACTTATTTTCTAGAGGTTGATAAATAATGAAAAAATTAAAATTAATTACAATTATTGGAACTAGACCCGAGATAATAAGACTTTCAGAGATAATAAAAGCATGTGATAAATATTTTGAGCATGTATTAGTTCATACAGGGCAAAATTGGGACTATACTTTAAATCAAATATTCTTTGAAGATTTAGAATTAAGAGAGCCAGATTACTATCTAAATAGCTCAGGAAATAACCTAGGAGACACAATCGGAAATATAATATCAAAATCTTATGAAGTATTAGAAAAAGAAAAACCTGATGCTCTTTTAATTTTAGGTGATACTAATTCATCTTTATCAGCAATATGTGCAAAACGTTTAAAAATACCTATCTTTCATATGGAAGCAGGAAATAGGTGTTGGGATTTTAATGTCCCAGAAATGATAAATAGAAAAATTGTAGATCATATTGCAGATATCAATTTACCTTATACAGAACATTCAAGAAGATATTTAATAGGTGAAGGAATAGATCCTAAAACAATATTTGTAACAGGTTCTCCTATGAAAGAAGTTTTAACCAAACATATTGATAAAATAAACAAAAGTGATGTATTAGAAAGACTTAATTTACAAAAAAATAAATATATACTAGTTTCTGCTCATAGAGAAGAAAATATAGATAACGAGGAAAATTTCATATCACTTATGAGTGCTCTTAATAATATAGCACAAAAATATCAAATGCCAATTATTTACTCCACTCATCCAAGAACTAAAAAATTTATAGATAAAAGAGATTTCAAATTTCATCCATTAATTCAAAACTTTAGTCCATTTGGCTTTATAGATTATAATAAACTACAAATGAATAGTTATTGTGTACTCTCAGATAGTGGTACACTTTCTGAAGAAAGTGCTATTTTAAACTTTGCAGGAGTACTTATTAGAACATCAACCGAAAGACCTGAGGTATTAGATAAAGGAACTATCGTTATTGGTGGTATAAATACAAATGATATAGAACAATCATTAGAAGTTGCTGTATCTATGAAAAATTTTAAAAGTGAACAAATTATACCTAATGATTATATAGATATAAACGTGTCTGAAAAAGTTGTAAAAATTATTCAAAGTTATACTCATATAGTAAATTTAACTACTTGGAATAAATTTTAAATTTTTATAAAATTTTCTAAAGCTACAGATATATCCGCTTGTAAAAATTCAAAAGACTTAAATCTACATTGCTATATATTTAAGTCTTTCGATTGATTATATAATAAAAACTTATATAGAAAGAAAGAGGTGCTTTATGTCTAATTTAAAGTATTGCATAAAAGAATCTATTATAAATGGATTATCATGGCTATCTAAAAATCAAAATAATGATGGATCATTTGGAGATATTTATAAAATAACATCTACAGCTCTTGCTATTAGAGCTTTCAAAAACTATAAAGATATAGCATGTGAATCAAGATCAAGTGTTAGATATAAATACGATAATCAAATAAATCTAGCATTAGCATATTTATTTGATAATGCTAAAAAAAATAGTAATGGTATATATTTTGAAGAAGATGATAATATAAATATGCCTACAGGTGCTGTATTAGGTGCGATAATAGGTTTAGAGTGTCCAGATTATATGATAATTTCAGATAACCCTATATTAAATGGATATACATTTAATCAACTAATAAACGAAATTATTAGTTACTTAATATTTAATCAAAATTATGATGGTGGATGGGTAGCAGTTTCTAGTAGCTATGATTGTCGCTATGATTGTACTACCCCTTATAATCGCTATGATTGTACTACCTCTTCTAGTAATGATACTTCTTCATACGTAATTTATGGATTATGTTTAGCAAGTATCAATGGTTACTATATACCACAATCACTATATGAAAATTTACAAAATTGGGTAGATTATATTCAAAATAACTGTGGTGGTGGCGGAGATACTTCTCCTTGTGAAGATGTAAATGTATCAAATACAGCAGTATTAATTCAACAAATGTATTTCCTTGGATATAATGCTAAAAATAAAAATCTTAATTTAGCAAAACAATATATAACAAATAACTGGTTTGATCCAGTAGGATACTTTGCAACTGGATGGAGTGATTGTCAAAATACAGATTACAAAGCTTGTTATGAGATTATGGTTGCATTTTCATTATACTGTGTAAGATCTTTGAAAAAATCTTCTTATCATAAAATCATTGATTGGTTTAAAGATATTACATGTACTTTACTTGATAAACAAAAATTTAATGGTTCTTGGCCTAAGAGTAACATCTTATATGATCAAAGTGATTCATCTATAACTACTATATGGTCTATTTTAACTTTAGAAAATGCCATGTTTTATATAGATTGCTATTAAAAGATTTGTACTTTTATCATTATTAAAGTTTTCAAAGCACCATTTTTTACTCCATTTACCAAGCTCTATACATTCATTTTCGTTATTTAAAAGATATTTCATTGTAAATATTAAATTTGAAATATCTTTAGGATTAATTAAGCCATGATCTCCAAAATAACAATTGATCATATCTTTAGCATTTTTATCATTAATTAATCCTTCAGTAGACATTAGACCCATTGCAATAACAGGCTTAGAACAACTCATAGCCTCAATTGCTACTCTAGCACTACCAACTACAAACATACTTTCTAAATAATAAGGAATTACATTTTTAGCTGAACCTATAATATGGATGCATTCTTTATTTAACCTAGCATTTAAGGAATTTTTATAAAATTCTAATTGTATTTTTTTAGGACCATCTCCAATAACAATAGCATGTATATTATCAATATCTTTAGCTACTTCATAAAATGCATGAATAAACTTTTCAGCTAACTTACCCTTAGAAAAACTAAGTCTTGAACAATAAACAACAATCTTTTCATTTTCTTTAATGTTTAAGGACTTTCTTATATCAATATCAGTATTTAAGTTTGTATATTTGTATAAATCAAAAGTATTATAGAGTACACTAACCTTTGACTCTATATCTTCATTCATACAATTAAACAACATATTTTTAACAGGATTGCTAACTGCTATTATATGAGATGCTTTAGAGCAAGTATAGTTTAACTCATCGGCACTATAAAACATACCATGAAGAGTTATTATATATGGCATGTTAATTATATCATGAATCTTTCTACAAAGATTCATACTTTTTCCTAAATGACAATGAACTATGTTGACTTTATAATTTTTTATCAGATTTATTAATTCTTTTTCTTCAAATTTTATAAAAAAGGTTTCAATACCATGTTCCTCAAATAAATTAGCTAGTTCTCCACCTTCAGTTGCTAAAATCACCTTTTGTCCCTTAGCTAATAAATCTTTTGAGATACTAAGAATATGGGTTTCAGTTCCACCTATATTTAAATAATCAACTAGCATCAGTATTTTCACTTAATTTCTCCTTAATATAAATTATTCTAAAAATAATATTCGATAATTTATATAAATATTACAAAATAGCAAAATAATAAATTAAATGGAGGATATATATATGAAGTATCAAAGAATTGAAGGTTTGGTAAGCTTTGTTATTTCAAATTATAACAATGAAAATTATATATCAGATTGCTTAGACTCTATATTAAATCAAACTTATGAAAATATAGAAATAATTGTTGTTGATGATAATTCAACTGACAATAGTGTTCAAGTTATAAAACAATGGATAGAAAATAACAAAAATCTATTTAAGAATGATGATTATATAAAGCTACTTGAACTTCCAAGAAATACAGGTTTTGCAGGATGTGTAACAGCAGGACTGTTTTTAGCTAAAGGTGAATATATAGCAATGCAAGATGGTGATGATAAATCAGCTAAAAATCGTATTGAAAAACAAGTTCAATTTCTAAAAGATCACCCAGAAATAAATTCTGTAGGATCAAATTATGCTTCATTTACTACTGATAATCCTACTCCAATAAGTGTATATAATGAAATAGAGTATGGCATATCTAAGATAAAAGATTTATATTCAGCAGGTAAAAACTGTATTTCTAATGGTACTTTACTTATTAAAGGAACTGTATTTGATAAAATAGGTGGCCTAACTAGAAAAATAGATGGTGCTGAAGATTATGAATTTATAACAAAGCTTCTAGTATATGGTGTTGATAACTTAAATGAAGAATTATATTACTATAGAAATCACGACAAGCAACGTTCTAAAGAATTTTGTAGCATAAATAAAAGTTTTATAGATGAAAAAGACTTAAGGGTTTTAATGGTTTTAGATAGTCTAAATCTAGGAGGAACTGAAACACATGTACTAAGTTTAATTAAAGAATTTATGGATAGAGATATACATGTATGTGTATTAGCAAACCATGGTACATTTTCATCAGAATTTATGAAATTAGGATGTACTATTTATAATATAGATTTCCCGTTATATGTAATAAAAGATAAAAATACAGAGATTGTATATAAAAATAAAATAAAACAAATAGTATCTGTTGAACATATAAATGTAATTCATGCACATCAATCATCTTCAGGAGCTTTATGCGTAGATGTTGGTAAAGAACTTTCAATTCCTTGTATATTTACTGTTCACGGTCTTTACTATTATGATATTTTATTTGATAAATTAAGCTTAGCTGACTCTGTAATAAGTGTTAGTCAGCCAACATATGATTGGTTATTAGAATATAATGTTGCCTCTACTGTTGTTCCTAATGCAGTAAAGTTTACAGATTTTATGCAAACAAGAAACTCTGAGTCTATAAAGCAAAGCCTTGGAATAGATGAAAATGCTTTTACTATTGTTTATTGTAGTAGAATCGCTTGGGATAAAACTAAAGTTGCAGAAAACTTATTAAAGGTATGTCGTGACCTTGTACGTATAGAAAACTTAGACATTCATTTAATCATAATTGGAGATGGACCTGACTTTAATCAACTTGTTGGTGTTGCAGATAGAATAAATTCTTTACTTGGAAAAAAACATATACACTTAGTTGGAAGTAAAACAAACGTAATAGATTATTATATGGAAGCTGATTGCGTTGTAGGAACAGGTCGTGTTGCTATAGAGGCTATAGCTTGTAAAAAACCTGTATTTGCAGCTGGTAATAATGGTTACTTTGGATTACTTAATTGTGATAATATTGAAAATGCATGGAGAGTTTATTTTGGAGATCATAAATCTTTAAAATCTAATAATGCCTCTTTTCTATATAGCGATTTAAAATATGCTTATAATAATAGAGACGATCTTGCTATGAGTGGTGAATCTTGTTATGAGTGGTCTAAAAACTTCTTTGATATAATATCTAACACAGATAAAATAATACAAATATATCTAAATACAATTAGAAATAATAGCTAATTTGAGAAATTGGTGTTTAAAATAAAGTATGTATTTTCCTAAAAAATGCTATAATTAAATTAGATTATCTAATATTATATAAAAGCCTATAAAAAGATATTTTTATAGGCTTTTATATTTATTTTGTAGTATCTATATTTCTATTTTTATTTGTATTGCTCATTGTTCCTGGGTTTGCTTGTGCATTTGGATTTATTCCTAAAGCTTTATTCATTTCATCTAATAAGTTTCTAAAATCAGACTTTGTTTCATTTTTTACTTTTGTAGCTTCATCAACTGCTCTTATAAAATCATCTTGTGTTTTACTATATATATCTTTAGGTAAATTATCTAAGTTTTTTAATCTAGCGTCTATGTTTGATATAGTCTTTTCACCTTCTGCTATTAACTTTTCATTCATAGATGCTATTTTTTCATCTTCTGTTTTTGCATCATTTTTTAATTCATTAACAAATTTTTGTATTTTGTCTCTTGAATCTTTATATGCTGCTCTTAATTCTTCTACATATTTTTCATTTCCTGGATACGTATTAGTTTTGTAGTATTCTGTTATAGTGTCTGGAGTTTCATATATGCTGTACATACTTAAATCACCTATGTTGTCTCCATAGAATCTAGAATATCTTTCTACATAATCATTTGTTGCATTATTTGTAGTATCTGCTGTATTTTGTTCTGTTGTTGTATTAGTATTATTGTCTGTTGTATTTTCTTTGTTGTTACAAGCTACCATTGATAATGATAATGCTAATGATAATCCTGCTACTACTAGTTTATTTGCTTTCATAACTTTCCTCCTATGTAAATTTATCATCAATAGTATTTGTAAGTTTAATAAATATATTCTTAAAATAAAAATTTCATAGCGCAACGACTTCCTACATTGCTCAAAATATTTTTTACGCTCAAAATCAATATGTTAATATAACTGTATTTTTTAATTACATTTACTATATCCACATTGTAGGCATATTCTAAATACACCTGTAGGTATTATAGATTCATTACCACATTCTGGACATATAAATTTTTCTGTTTCTTTTTTTAATTTCTCGTCTTTATCTATTTCTTCATATGAATTATCCTTTTTATTATCTTTAGTTATTTCATTTATATCCATATACTCTTAAATCAAAAAATAAACTTAAGGGTTATACATTAACTGTAAATCCTCTAAGTTTATTTCTTACTATAAATTTTCAATTTCTGTTTTACTTAATCTTGTAACAGTAATTATTTCATCTATAGTTAATTACCTCTTCTTTAGGTAATCGTTTCACAATTTTAATTTCTCTTTCATTATATTTTAATTCTTTATTATTTTTCATTTTTCTTGAAATAGTTTTGTAAAGTGTATTTCCAAATACCCTCTTTATCATACCTATGTTTATATCTGGATGATATGGATGTTTATAAAGCTCACTACTTTTCCAGTAATCATAGTCTGGATTTCCTTTAGTATAAAGTGTTGTAGACATACTTCTAAAAGAATTATACATTGCAACAGTTTTAAATGTAGGGGCTTTAAGCTTTTCATTTTTTAAAGTATCTATAAATTTACTTAATACCTTATCAATTTGCTTATCATATTTTTCTAAATTATTGTCTCTATATACTATTGGTAATTTATAAGTTGTATTTATTCCCCAAAATGTAAGTACTTCATTTATATAATTAGAAACTTCTTTAGCATTAACCCCTGCTGTTGTGGTTATTATAAGTGCTTTTTTATTAAAATATTTAGGTCTATGAAAGTTATATGACATATGATCTAGAAAGTTTTTAAGTTGACCTGATACTTGAAGTGAATATACTGGAGATGTTATTATCATTGCATCACACCAATCAATTTTATTATTTATATACTTTATACTTTCATAGTGTGGGCATTTTTCTTCACTTTTTAATATACAGTTAAAGCATCCCATACACATTGGTATTTTCATTTTGCTAAGTTCTATTATTTCATAATTTACATCTATTTCTTTGTTTATTTTTTCTCTAACCCTATTTACTATATTCCAGGTATTGCCCCTTCTTGGGCTTCCATGTATAATTAATATTTTCAAACTATCACCTCTTGTTTTATACGTAAAATCTTTAATTTTAATATCTTAAATATATCGATATGACTATAGTATGTAATTTATACATATATTTTTTGCTAATATGAATTTATTTATATAGTAAATTAACTTATAAATGATAGTATCTAATTTATTATATTTTTACTTATATAACCATATAGCAATAATATATATACTAACTTTTTAAAATTAAACTACTATATACAATAGTCTACAATAAAATACCTATAGAAAGTTAATAAACTTCCTATAGGTACTTTATCTTATCTATTTGCCTCTGCGTATATCTTTTCAGCTAAATAATGAATCATATAATTTTGTAAATTGTTATTAGTTAATATCTCCTTGACTAATCTATCATTTCTATTTTTGGTCTTAACTATACCTCTCTTAAAATAATTCTTACCAAAAGTGCTAACCAAATCTTCATAACTATTAGCTTTAGCTATATCCATGATATTCTTATCATTCTTAAACATCTCTTCATAAGTATTTATCATAATTCTATCATCTTCTGTAAGTCCTACACCAAAAACATCATTTATTTTTTTAATTATATCTTCTAAATACTCTTCATCAGCTTCACTTACACGAGAAGTAGCAGTTTCAGATATTCCAACTAACTCACCTTCTCCATTATATAAGGATATATCTGTTCCTTTTTTATCATCTAATCCAAGCTTTTG
>CAJFPU010000069.1 GCA_904418825.1 uncultured Romboutsia sp.
TATGTAGATGTAGATGAAGAATTAAAAAGAGTAATACCTGTTGTAAAAAAGCTTAAAGAAGAATTAGATACGCCTATATCTGTAGATACTTATAAAGCTAAGGTTGCTGATGAAAGTTTAAAATTAGGCGCAGAAATGATAAATGATATATGGGGCCTTAGAAAAGATAAAGATATGGCAAATGTAATAGCTAAACATAATGCTTATGTTTGTATAATGCATAATCAAGATGGTACTGAGTATGATAAGGATATAATGGAATCTATAAAAGAATTCTTATTAGAAAGTGTAGATATAGCTATAGAGGCTGGAATAGATAAAAATAAAATTGTTTTAGATCCAGGTATAGGTTTTGGAAAAACTTATGAACAAAACCTAGAGGTATTAAAAAGATTAGGTGAGTTAAAAACATTAGGCTACCCTATACTTCTTGGTACATCTAGAAAATCAGTAATAGGAAACACATTAAATCTACCTCCACAAGAAAGAGTAGAAGGTACTATAGCAACTACTGTTTTAGGAATAAGAGATGGTGTAGATATAGTAAGAGTTCATGATGTAGAGAAAAATTTAAGAGCAGCTAAGATGGCTGATGCAATATATAGAGTATAGCAAGAACTAGTAAAGGAGTATATAGGTGATGAAAAAAAACCTATTTGATAAAAACTTAAAAATAGAAATTACTACAGATAATAAAAAATTAACTGTAAAAAAAGATAAAATTATAATTGCAGGACCTTGCGCTATTGAAAGTTATGATCAATTACTTAAAACTGCAGAGTTTGTAAAAAGTAAAGGAGCAAATATATTAAGAGGTGGAGCATATAAACCAAGAACATCTCCAAATTCTTTTCAAGGTTTAAAAGAAGAAGGTCTTGAAATATTAAAAGCAGTAAAAAAAGAAACAGGTATGGCTGTTATAACGGAATTAATGGATATAAGAGAGCTTGATAAATTATATGATGTTACAGATATAATTCAAATAGGCTCTAGAAATATGCAAAATTTTAATTTATTAACAGAAGTTGGTAAACAAGATAAACCTGTTATGTTAAAAAGAGGATTATCAGCAACTATAGGTGAATGGATAGGTGCAGCTGAATATATAGCTATAGAAGGAAATAGTAAAATTATAATGTGTGAAAGAGGTATAAGAACATATAATGATTATACTAGAAATACACTAGACTTAGCAGCAGTACCTATTATACAAAAAGAAACAGGACTTCCTGTAGTAGTTGATCCTTCTCATGGAACAGGGATAAGATATTTAATAAAACCTATGTCTATTGGAGCATTTGCAGTTGGAGCTGATGGAATAATGGTGGAAGTACATCCAGATCCAGAAAATGCATTATCAGATGGAATGCAATCGCTTAATTTTACTGAGTTTGAAGATTTAATAAATTCTATAAAGTAAACTAAAAAAAAGAGGTAATTTACCTCTTTTTTTATAGCTAAAAAAGTATTAAATATTAAAAAAACTGTAAATACTTAATTATATATAAGTATTAAGGGAATTTAAAATATAATTTTTCAAAAAAAGAAGGAATTTGCCGAAAAAAAGTCGAATTATGAATAATGAGTATTTGACAAATCTACAATATAATGTAAAATAGATATGTTAATATAAAAAACACCAGAAGGTGATAGAATGAATGATATAAAAGATATTATAGAAGAAATAAAAAGTCGATGTGATATAGCAAATATTATATCTAGTTATATAAACATAAAACCATCGGGAACAAATTATAAAGGATTATGTCCTTTTCATGGTGAAAAAACTCCATCTTTTTATATAAATACATCAAAACAAATTTACAAATGCTTTGGATGCGGTGAAGGTGGAGATGTTATAAATTTTGTAATGAGAATTGAAAACTTAGATTTTATGGATGCAGTGAAATTATTAGCTGATAGATGTGGGATAGAAATCAATACTCAAGTTGATGAATCTACAAAAGAAAGAATAGAAAAGTCTAAAAAATTTCAAGACATACATGTAGAAGCAGCAAGGTTTTATTTTTCAAATCTTATAAAAACTAAAAACCCAGGATATGAATACTTAAGAAAAAGAGGATTAGATGATAAAATCATAAAAAAGTTTGGTTTAGGATATTCTTTAGACTCATGGAATTCACTTATGAATTACCTAATATCAATAGGATATAAAAATGAAGATTTAATTGAATGTGGTTTATTTGGATATAAAAGTGAAACTAAAAAGATTTATGACAAATTTAGAAATAGGGTTATGTTTCCTATATTTGATTATAGAGGAAATGTAATTGGATTTGGAGGTAGAGTATTAGATGACTCTTTGCCTAAATATCTAAACTCTCCAGATACATTAATATTTAATAAAAGACAAAATTTATATGGATTAAATTTTGCAAGAAAAGAGATAAAAGATAGAAGTATAATATTAGTAGAAGGATATATGGATTTAATATCACTTTATCAATATGGAATAAAAAATGTAGTAGCTACTCTAGGAACAGCCTTAACTGATGGACAAGGGAGTTTAATAAAAAGATATGCAGATACAGCTATTATATCTTATGATTCAGATGAAGCAGGTATTAAAGCAACATTAAGAGCTATAGAAATACTTAATAAGTTAGATATTAATGTAAAAGTATTAAATTTAAAAGAATGCAAAGATCCAGATGAGTTTATAAGAAAATATGGAGTATTAGAATTTGAAAAAGAAATTAAGAATTCAACTCATTATATAAAATATAAAATAGATAATTTAAAAAGAAACTTTAATATACAAAATGATGAAGAAAGAGTAAAATTTACAAAAGAATCATCAAAAATAATAAAAGAAATAAAAAGTCCTGTAGAAGCCGATTATTATATTAAATACTTAAGTGAAGAAAGTAAGATAAGTATTGAATCTATAAAGAAAGAAGTTTATGGTAAATATTACAGTGCGAATCAAAATAAAAACAATAAATATATATACAAAAAAGAAGAAAAGATAATTGAAAAACCAAAAGCTATTGAAAAAGGTAATCTTCTAGTAGAAGAAAATCTTATAAAAATAATGCTAGATAGTAAAAAATATAGAGAAATAATATTATTAAAGATAAATGAAGAAGACTTTTTAGAAAAAGATAGTAAAGAAATTGTAAATTGGTTAATTAAAAATAAAGATTTGGATAAAATAACTATTGACAAAATTAAAAGTTTAAACATATCCGAAGAATATATTAAAGGATTAGAAAGTATATCTTTAGATAATCTTGATTTAAATAATATAAAAAATATAGATGATATAATTAAGAATATAAGAAAAAATAGTCTTAATGAAAAAATTAATATTTTATTGAAAGATCAAATAGATATTGAAAAGAATAAAGACGTTAAAGATACGAAAGAGGTAGATTCTAAAATTATGGAAATAGCTTTAAAAATAGTTGAATTAAGAAGACAATTACAAAGGTTATAATGGAAGGAGGTCTAAGTATGGAGAATAAATCAAACAAAAAAGAATCGAAAAAAATGACAGCTAAAGGTTTAATTGAAAAAGGTAAAAAACAAGGATCTCTTACACTTGCTGAAATAATGGAAGCTTTTTCAGAAACTGAGTTAGATAAAGATCAAGTAGAAAATCTTTATGAAACATTAGGTAACTTAGGAATAGAAGTTATAGAAAATAAAACTGATAAAGTTGATATAGATTTTCCACAAGATGACTTAAATTTAGAAGGATTAGATGAAAGTATAGTAAAAGATGATAAACCAATGGAAATAGAAGAAATTGACTTATCTCTTCCAAAGGGAATAAGTATTGATGACCCAGTAAGGATGTATCTAAAAGAAATAGGAAAAATACCTTTATTAAAACCACATGAAGAGGTAGAATTAGCTAGAAGAATGCATGAAGGTGATGAATTAGCTAAGCAAAGATTAGTAGAAGCAAACTTAAGATTAGTTGTAAGTATAGCTAAAAGATATGTTGGTCGTGGAATGCTTTTCTTAGATTTAATACAAGAAGGTAACTTAGGTCTTATAAAAGCAGTTGAAAAGTTTGATTATGTAAAAGGATTTAAGTTTAGTACTTATGCTACGTGGTGGATAAGACAAGCTATAACTCGTGCAATAGCAGATCAAGCTAGAACTATAAGAATTCCTGTTCATATGGTTGAAACTATAAATAAGTTAATAAGAGTATCAAGACAATTACTTCAAGAATTAGGAAGAGATCCAAAACCAGAAGAAATTGCTAAAGAGATGGATATGACAGAAGATAAAGTAAGAGAAATAATGAAAATAGCTCAAGATCCAGTATCACTTGAAACTCCTATAGGTGAAGAAGAAGATAGTCATTTAGGAGATTTTATACAAGATGACGATGCACCAGCACCAGCTGAAGCGGCAGCATACTCATTATTAAAAGAACAAATAGAAGATGTGTTAGGTTCTTTAAATGAAAGAGAGCAAAAAGTATTAAAATTAAGATTTGGTCTTGAAGATGGACGTGCAAGAACTCTTGAAGAAGTAGGTAAAGAATTTGATGTAACAAGAGAAAGAATAAGACAAATTGAAGCTAAAGCTTTAAGAAAATTAAGACATCCAAGTAGATCTAAAAAACTTAGAGATTATTTAGATTAAAATAAATATAATGAATATAAAATTCGCCTTTTGGGGCGAATTTTGTAGCATATAGGAAATTATATTTATAAATGTATATATTTAATTAAAAAAATTAGTTTTTTAGATTAGAATTAAAATTTATTAGTATTATTTAAAAATTCAAATTAAAAATACTAGTACTTATTTAGAAAAAAGAAATATTATTTGTTAAGAAGGGAAATTATATATGAAGTTAACTGATAGATTGTTAAAAATAGCAAATTTAGTTACAAAAGGTAAAAAAATAGCAGATATAGGTACAGATCATGGATATATACCAGTATACTTATTAAATAAAGGTTATATTGATTTTGCTATACTTGCAGATGTAAACAAAGGACCGTTAGAAAATGCTAAAAGTGAAGTAATACATAATAATTTAACTGATAAAGTAGATTTAAGATTAGGTTCAGGTATAGAAGTTCTTAATGAAAATGAAGTAGATGAAGTTATAATAGCTGGTATGGGAGGGATATTAATTAGTGAATTACTAGAAGCTAAAAAGAGTGTAGCTCATAATTTAGATAAATTAATTCTTCAACCTATGCAAGCTCAAGATGAACTTAGAAAATATCTTTTAAATAATGGATATGAAATATTAGATGAAGTTTTAGTTAAAGAAGACTTTAGAATATATGAAATAATAGTAGCTAAATATACTTCAAAAAATACTAATATAGATGATAAGATATATTATGAAGTTGGGAAAAAGCTTATAGAAAATAAAGATCCATTATTAAATGAATTTATAGATAAGAAGATATTTATGTATAATTCAATACTAAAAAAATTAGAAGGTAAAACTGGTGAAGAAATAAACAAGAAGGTAAAGATAAGTGCTGAGAAAATTTCAAAGCTTGAAAAACTAAAAATATAAATTAAAGGGGTATAATATGTTATTAAAAACAATTATAAAAAAGATAGAGGCTAAGTATCCATTAAGCTTAGCTTATGATTGGGATAATGTAGGTCTTTTAGTTGGAGACCTTGATATTAATGTTAATAAAGTATTAGTTGTTCTTGAAGCAAATGAAAAAGTTATAGATGAGGCTATAGAAAATAACATAGATTTAATAATAACACATCATCCATTTATATTTAAAAAGATGAATAAAATAAATACATCAGATTTAAAAGGAAAACTTATACATAAACTTATAAAAAATGATATAGCTCTTTACTCTATGCATACTAACTTTGATATAGCTTATGATGGATTAAATGATTATTTTATGAAGTTAATGGGATTTGAGAATTCTAAAGTGTTAGAAGTAACAAATACAGAAACTTTATATAAATTAGCTGTATATGTACCTAATACACATGTAGATAAAGTGAAAAATGCACTAGCTGATGCAGGTGCGGGTCATATAGGCAATTATAGTCATTGTAGCTTTTCTACTTCAGGTATAGGAAGTTTTAAACCATTAGATAATGCAAATCCTTATATAGGAACTGTTGGAGAAGTAGAGTTGGTTGAAGAAGTTAAAATAGAGACTATAGTACCTAACAAAACGTTAGGGGGGGTAATAAGTGCTATGATAAAAGCTCATCCTTATGAAGAAGTTGCATATGATATATATAAACTTGAGAATAAAGGAAGTTCTGTAGGTTTAGGAAGAATAAGCAAATTACAAGAGAGTATAACTTTATATAAATTATGTGACATTATAAAAGAAAAGCTTAATATGGATTACATTAGAGTAATTGGTAATCTAAATGATGAAATAAGTAAGGTTGCAGTAGTTACTGGTTCGGGAGCAGATATGTTCAAAAAAGCTAAGAAAAGTGGTGCAGATGTATTAATTACTGGAGATATGAAATATCATGATGCTCAAGATGCATTAGATATAGGAATGAATGTAATTGACTGTGGACATTTTGATACAGAAGATATATTTAAAGATGCAATTAGTATCTATTTAGATGAGATTGAAGGTATAGAAGTAATAAAAAGTAATATTAATTTAAATCCGTTTAAAATAATATAATAAAAAATAAAAGTAATATAAACTGAACACCTTAAAGTAGACACAGGTAAAAGATACTTGTAAAATACTACTTTAATGGGTTCAGTTTAATCATTTATGGCACTTTTATTTTATGATAGTTACTTACTTAGTTATATTATTATTTTGTAAAAGTTTCTTTACTTCATATACAGCAGCTTCGATTAAAGTATTAGCTTGTTCGGAGTTTATTTTATTATTAGTTAATTCTAATAATTTAGATATTGCTAATTCTTTTTTATCTGCTCCTACTAACTCTGGATTTAGTTGTTCTATAGACATAACAATTTGTTTTGAAATATTATAGTAATCTTTAAGGTTTTGACTTTCTATTTTTTTATTTAGATAATTTATTAAGAAGCCTCCACCTATAGTTATAACAAATGTTATTATTGTTAATAACGAGTTAAATAAATTTGAGTCCAAAATAGAATCTTCCTTTCTTAAATTAATGTAAAAAAAATGAAATTTTAAAATATAATTATTTTTATTTTAATAATACAAATACTATTAATGTAGTATATGACATTTAAGAAGGAGAAGTGCTATGATAAAATATCTTATTAAAAGAAAAGTTGAAAAAGAAATATTACAAAATGGTAGAAAAATAGCTTTTTATACAGGCGTAGCAGTAGTATCTACAGCAGGAGTATATCTTTCATATAAAACAATGAAGAAAATGAGAAATAAAAATGAAGATGAAATTCAATATTTAGAAGATAGTGAGTATGAATTAAATAATTTACAAAATGATGAATTAAAAGCTAAAGTAGATGAATTTAATTCTAGAAGAATTTGTTCTAAAAATTGTGAAGATGCATCACCAGAAGAAATGATAAAACAAATAAATTCTATAAAAGATGATAAAGAAAATATGAAAGTAGATGAACATGAATACGAAAGTGAAGAATATGAAAATTATGAAGATGATATAGAAAAATAAAGATAGCTTAGTCAAAATTTGACTAAGCTATCTTTATTTTTTAATGTCCAGTTAAATCACTTTCGTTAAATTTATCCTGAACTTTTTTAGTAATTTTATTTATAGGTTTTTTCAAGAATATTGTAAACAATACAAATATAAGAATAAATATTGCTAAGACAGAGATATCTTTTGTTAAATTTGGCATATATATTCCACCTATTGTCTCACGCATAGCAGATATTGCATACGTAAATGGTAATAATGGATGAACGTTTTGGAAAAATTTTGGAGTAACTTGTATAGGGAATGTTCCTCCAGATCCTGCAACTTGTATAACTAATAGTATAACTCCTATTGCTTTTCCAATATTTCCAAATACAGAAACTAAAGAATAAACAATAGATGTAAATACTATACTTGTAAATACAGATATTAAAATAAATAATGGCATATTAAGTACCTGTACTTTTAATAAGTATATATCACCTAAACTTACTATAAGAGCTTGAATAATAGTTAAAGTTAAAAATGTAAGTCCTCTACCAAAATATACTTCACTTGGTTTATAATCACCATGTACATTTGTAGATAGTAAAGACATTAAAAGTAAAATACCTACCCATAAAGATAAAACTGTATAAAATGGTGTCATAGCTGAACCATAATTTTCTATAGGGTATAATCTATTTTCAACTAAATCAACAGGTTGTTTTAAAAACTCAGAACGTTTTAAAACATCACTCTTAAGTAATGTTATAAGTTCGTTTACGTCATCATTATTATTTATTTTTTTCATAGAATCTACAAGATTATCTACTACAGACTTTGCATATGGTAATTTTTCTTTTATAAATTTAGCACCTTCTTTGGCATCACCAGTGAAAGATAAAGTAGTATTTAATATATCTTCAACATTTGGTAATTTATTTTCAGCACTATTTAATACTGTTATTATATTATCTGCAACCTTAAATGCATCATCTATAATATTATTTATAGGATTTTGTATTTTTGAATCAAAGTTATTTAATATAGATGATGTTATAGTATTTACATCTTCAATAACTGTCAATAAATTATTTAAATTATTTAAAGGAGGTTTTTCTCCATTAGCTATTTGATTTTTAATCACTTGTAATGAGCTAATTGCTGTGTATAATTTATTGTTTATACTGTTAAGTGAATCTATTACATTTTTTAGCTGATTACCTGGAACAAGTTTATTTAATTTTTCTAAAAACTTAGTAAGAGTATCTACATTAGACGCTAAATTTGATAACTTATTAGATAAATTATCTATAAGTTCAGGTGCAGATTCAGAACCTTTATTTATAGCAGTTATTAAGTCTGAAACTGCATTTTTAGCATTTAAAGATATCTCTGATATTAATCCTAAATCATTTTTTATAATAGGAGAAAGTTGGTTTAATCCTGTTTTTGAATCATTTAAAAATACTTTTATATCAGATGATAAGTTTTTAGAGTTAGTAATAGTTTCTTTTATAAGAGGAATATCTTTTTGGATATCTTTAACTATATCGGATACTTTATCAGTTGCATCAACAGCAGTATCAACAACTTTATCTATATTTTTAAATTTACCTTGTACTTCAACTAAATTATTTTCTAATGTTGATAATTTAGGCAATTGTTTTTCAAGTTCTATTCCTAATTCTTTAAAGACATCTAAAACTACTTCACTTACTGTTTTAACAACAGTTTGATTTACTTCGTTTTGAATAGTTGTAGCGCCTTTACTTGTAATTTTAGGAGCTATAGCATTTATTTTTTCATTTACTGTATATATAATAGTACCCTTTTTTATATCTGTAGAAACTAAAGAAGTTAAATTTTCAGAAAAATTTGAAGGTATTTCTATATATGCATAATATGTACCATCATTTACACCTTCTAAAGCTTTTTTACTATCTACAAATTTCCATCCTAAATCTTTATTATTTTTAAGTTTATTTACTAGTTCATCACCTATATTTACTTTTTTATTCATTATTTCTGCCCCTAAATCTTTATTAACGACTGCAACAGAAATATTTCCTGTATTACCGTATGGATCCCATGAAGCTTTTATGTTAAACCATGCATAAAGCGATGGTAATACACATAATCCAAGAATAATAACTAATAAAACTTTATTAGTGAAAATATCTTTTAAATCATTTTTATATATTTTGAAAATATTTTTCACTTAAATCACCTCCAAGTTGAAATAAAGTTAGAAATCAAATTATATTTATTATAAATTAGAAGTTAAATATAGTAAAGTTACAATTTGGTATCTTTTTTTTACAAAAATACATTTTGAATAAGAGTATAGCTTTTTAGAAGATAATATATATTATTAAAAATTTGCGTTATTTAATTGTATTTTATGTAATTTAGAGAATTTTATAGTATTTATATAAAATAAAATAAGTAAGTAAACAAGTGTTTACTTACTTATTAAAAAATAAATAGATTTGAAATTATTTGAGTATGCTCATTTAGTATATTTAATCCTATTAAGACTAATATAATACCACCTACTATTTGGGCATAATTTTTAAATACAGATCCAATTT
>CAJFPU010000070.1 GCA_904418825.1 uncultured Romboutsia sp.
GAGATGAAGCCATACTCAAATCTATAATAGAAGCACTAAGAAATGAAGATCCTAATATTGATATAGTAGTACTATCAAATGACGTTGAATATACAAAAAGTACATATAAAGTAAATGCAATTAATAGATGGAAATTAAATGATATATATAAAGAACTATTAAAATGTGATGGGCTTATAAGTGGAGGAGGCAGTTTATTTCAAGATGTGACTAGTTCACGATCAATATTTTATTATATTGGGATAATGTGGCTTGCTAAACTTGCTAAAAAACCTATTTTTATATATGCTCAAGGTGTAGGTCCTATAGAGAAAAAAAATAATAGAAAAATCGTAGGAAAATTTTTTAATAAAGTTAATTATATAACTCTAAGGGATAAAGAATCGAAATTACTTCTAAACTCTATAGGTGTAAAAAAGGATATAGATATAGTTCCAGATCCTGTAATGGGATTTAATATTGATAATTTTGAACTTAAAATACCTAAGTACTATATAGATAGTGATTATGTAACTATTAGCATTAGAGATTGGAAGAAGAATAATCATGAATTTTTAAAAAATATAGCTGATACTTGTGATAAAATCATAGAAAATGGGATTAATATTGTATTTATCCCTATGCATGGAGAACATGATGAGAAGATATCAATAGAAGTAGCAAACTTGATGAAGTATAATGCAAAAGTACTTTCTAAAAATTTAACTATGGAAGAAAAAATGATGTACATAAGAGAATCTAAATTAATGATAGGAATGAGACTTCATGCACTTATATTTGCAGCAACTGTTGGTACACCTATGATTGGTATTTCATATGATCCTAAAATTGATTCATATTTAAAACTTGTAGACCAACCTTGCATAGGTAATACAGATGATAATATAAATTCAGATGAATTAACACAAAAATCATTACATATAATCAGTAACTATGAGAGTATTAAAGAAAAACTAGAACAGAATACCTTTAATTTAAAATCAACTGCAAAGTTGACTGCAAGCAAAGCTATAGATACTTTTAAAAGATATGAAAAAAAAAGGAGAATAGAATGAGTAAAGTAGTAAAGTATGCAGCAAGTCTAATGGCAGTTACAATAGTAGCTAAAGTTGTAGGATTTGCAAGAGAACAAGTTTTATCATATGCATATGGGGCGAGTATGTATACTGATATATATATAATGGCTATGAATATTCCAAACGTGATATTTGCAGCTATTGGAGCGGCATTATCAACAACGTTTATACCAATATATTGTGATATAAATGAAAATCAAGGAGAAAAAGAAGCTAAAAAATTTACAAATAATATATTAACAATAGTGCTTATAATGTGTTTAATAATAGTTATACTTGGATTAATATTTACAAAACCGATGTTAAAAGTATTTGCTTTTGGTTTTAGTGGACAAACATTGTCTATAGCTATGGATTTTACGAGAATACTAATTGGAAGTATTGTATTTATAGGCATAGCAAATGTACTTACATCATACTTACAAGTTAAAAATAATTTCACAATTCCAGGACTTATAAGTTTACCTCAAAATATTATAGTTATAACAGCTATTATTATAAGTATAAAATATGGGCCTTATGCTATGGTTTGGGGAACTTTAATAGGTATGTCTATGCAAGTGTTATTTCAATTACCATTTGCATATAAAGAGGGATATAAAATAAAACCATATCTAAACCTAAAAGATGAAAGCTTAAAAAAGATGTTAATACTTACAGGACCTGTACTTATAGGGGTTGCAGTCCATCAAGTTAATACTATGATAGATAAAAGCATAGCATCTACATTAGGTGAAGGAGCCATATCTGCTCTTAATTTTGCTGATAGATTAAATTCTTTTGTACTAGCTTTATTTATAACTTCTATCGCTGCAGTTATATATCCTATGTTATCAAAATTATCTACATCTAAAAATAAGGAAGTGTTTGAAGAGTATATAGTAAAAAGTTCTAATAGCATTATATTATTAGTTATGCCAGTTGCAGTAGGAGCAATAATACTGGCTAAACCTATTGTTAAATTGTTATTTGAAAGAGGTGCATTTGATGATACTGCAACGAAAATGACATCAATAGCACTGGTTATGTATTCTATTGGACTTGTAGGTTATGGACTAAGAGATATAATTAACAAAGTATTTTATTCATTACAGGATACAAAAACTCCTATGATATATGGTGTCATAGCTATGGGATTAAATATTATATTTAATATAGTTCTATCTAGATTTATGGGACATGCAGGACTTGCACTTGGCACAAGTTTATCAGCGATAATATGTACAATACTCTTATATATAAATTTAGGCAAGAAGATAGGTAACTTTGGACAAATAAATATAATAAAAACCTTTATCAAATCTTTAGCAGCATCGATAATTATGGGTATTATAACTAAGTATGTCTATAACTATATAGATGCTATGGTAGGAGTATCTTTAATAAATAGTATAATTTCATTAGGAAGTTCTGTATTAATTGGAGCGATAGTTTATGCAGCAATAATTATTATATTGAAGGTTGACGAAGTTAGCATGATTAAAGATATAATAAAACAGAAATTTAATAAATAAATAATTAAAGCTTGAAAGGAAAATATATCATGAAAATTTCAATTATAATGCCCACATACAATGATAAAGATAGTATAGTAGAGACATTTGATTCCGTTATAAATCAAACCTATACAAATTGGGAACTTATAATAATAGATGATGGTTCAACGGAAAATACTGAAGAAGTTATAAAAAATTATATTGAAAAACATAGCTTGAAAGATAAAATAAAATACTTTTATCAAGAAAATAAAGATCAATTAAATGCGATAATAAATGGAATAAATTATATAAGTGGAGATTATGTTTATATCTTACACTCAGATGACTTAATGCCAAGTTATGATTTCTTAGAAAAGTTAACTAATGTGGCTAATGAATCTAAGAATGTTGATGCATTTATTGGTGATTTAATATTAATAGATGAAAATAGTAAAGAAATAGGCATACAAAAGGTTGATTATTATTCAAAAAAAGAAAGTGTATTACCTACGCTTATGTTATGGTTAGGTAGAAATTTATACGCAGATTTTATGTTAGCTAAGAAAGAAGTATTTATATCTAGTATAAAAGATTCATATTTAACTTGGAACATGCCATTTTGGACTTGTATTGATAATGATAAAAAAATTCTTAACATTAAAAATTTAGAGTTTCCGATATTAAAGTATAGAGTACATGAAAATAATTATATAAATAATGATATTGGAAAATTAAATGTTATAAATGGAGAACTAAGAACAGTTACACGACTAATGAAGTTTTATAATATACCAATGTATAAATCACAATTTTATTTATATAGGGTATTTAATAAACTTGGTATAAAAAAATTATTTACTCCTTTATACTTCAATAAAGAAGAAAAAAATAAAGGGAATATAGTGGAATTTGTAATAATGAAAAGATTTGGAGAATCATATAAACAAAACTTATTCTTAGATAGCTTAGTTAAATTTTATAAACTTAATAATAAAAGAGAAATACAACTACCTATAATTAATGAATCAGAAATAATATATAAAGGTAAAGATATGAGATTATTTAATAAGAACTTATTAAGTAATGGTTTATCAGAGATATATACATATATGCTTGATGAAATGAGCAAGGGATTTGATAAAATTGTTGTAAATAGTGATGAAGAATTAAGCATAGCTGAGGATATAACTAAATTTTTATGTATATATTCACATGTAACTATAACGAAGAAAAGTTAATTAAAAATTGAAAATATAAAATTAAAGGATACATAGAGGTGATAATATGGCAATTCCTAAAATAATACATTACGTTTGGGTTGGAGGGAATCCAAAATCTAAAGATATTAAAAGATGTATGAAAACGTGGAAGAAGCATTTAAAGGACTATGAAATAATTGAATGGAATGAAGAAAATTTTGATATAAACTCTAATGAATTTGTAAGACAAGCATATGAATCTAAAAAATGGGCGTATGTAAGTGATTATATAAGAGCATATGCAATTTATAATTACGGTGGAATATATTTAGATACCGATGTATTAGTACTAGATGATTTAGAAGATTTACTAAAAAATAAAGCATTTGTAGGATATGAAAATCCACAATATCCATTTACCGCAGTATTTGGGGCCGAAAAGAATCATCCATTTTTAAAAAGTATATTAGACTATTATGAACATTTATCATTTGAATTTGATGCAAATGATCAATATAAAAATGTAAATACTAAAACTGTTTCAGATATATTGATAGAGGAGTATGGATGTGAACTTGGAAATAAAGAACAATTATTAAGAACGGGAATAAAAGTATATAAAGATAATGTTCTTTGTAATCCATCAGAAGATTCTAAAACAATACATATATTCACTGGAACATGGTTAGAAGGTGAGAGTAATTTTAAAAAAAATTTAAATAGAATAGTAAGGCTTAGGCTAACTACAAAAAACAGAGCTAAGCTATATTCTTACTATAGAAATTCGAAATAAACAAAAATATATACTAAAAAGGGAGAGGAGTTTGCCATGATAAATAAGAGTCTAATAAATAAAATGAAGTATTATTTGTTAATATTATTTGTAGTAATACAACCCATTTTAGATATACATTATTTATATACTGAAAAGGTGGTTAATGCTATAGGTTTTTCACCATCAACAATAATAAGAATAATAATAATAGGAGTATTAGGTATTTTAACTATTTTAACATTAAGAGATAAAAAAGCATGGATTTTAATTGGTATATACCTTGCTTTAATTGGTATATACACTACATTCCATATATTGAATGCTAGAGATTTTTATACTTTAGTACCTAATGATTTAGGATATTCAGTAATTGGAGAACTTTTTTATATTATAAGAATGTTAATTCCAATGGCAGTTATATTTATAACTATGACTACAGATATATCTAAAAAAGATTATGAAAAAGCAATAAAAATAATATTATTATTAATATCATTGTCAATTATAACTTCGAATATATTTAAATTTTCATTAACATCATATGGTAAAGATATCATATCTGGTAATATATTTGATTGGTTTAATAATGGGTACTCAAAGTATAATTATTTAGAATTAGCATCAAGAGGTCCATTTAACTCTGCAAATCAATTGTCTGCATTATTATGCTTACTACTTCCAATAATGTTTGGGATATATACATATGATAAAAAAGTAAGTAATTTAGTAACAATACTATTAACAATATTATCTATGATAATGATTGGTACAAAGGTAGCATTATATGGTTCAATAATAGTAGTTGCTTTATATGTAATTATGATAGCAGTTGCTAAGCTACTAAAACAAGACATATTAGTAGATAAAAAAATAGTTTCTATAGTAGGTTTATCTATATTTATAATAGGAGTATTATATGCAAAATCACCTTCAATAAATAGAGGTATGGTAGAGAATAGTTATAAATCTAACGCTGAAAAACAAGAAGAAAAAGAAGAAATAAATGAGTATACTGATGAAAATCAAAATAATAATCAAAATCAAGAAATTTCTAAAAAACAAGAAATGGTGGAGTATATAAAAGAAAACTTTATAGATGCCAAAATAAAGTATGATTTTATAACACAAAGCTATCCATATATATATGATCCGGAGTTTTGGATTGAGATTATGAAATTGCCAGTTAATGAAAGAACTGATTATAGATTTTTAGAGTTGAAGATGTATCAACGAGTAAAACAAATAAATAATAATAAAAATGACGATTTATTTGGGATATCATTTACAAGAAGTGAACAGTTATTTACTCTTGAAAGAGATTTTGTATATCAGTACTACACTATGGGATTAATAGGGGTAATATTACTTTTAGGACCATATGTATTGATTGCGTTTGGGTGTTCATTTAGAATAGCTCTAGAGCTTAGAAAAAAATTTAATGTAAAATATGCGATGACATGTTTTGGAACCATATTTATACTAGCAGTATCAGTTTATAGTGGTAATATTATGGATGCTCTTACAATAACAATAATACTAGCATTTATACTTGGTAAACTTGCAAAAGATTTATTCATAGAGAATAAAGAAATAGAAAATAAAAATCTTTATATATAAGATAGAGGTTACTATTTGTTAGTGGGGGCATAATGTAACAATATTAGAATTAGGGAGGATAAAATGAAAAGTTTAAATATGCAATATATAAATAAAACAAAATATTACCTCTTAATACTATTTATAATAATACAGCCTATCTTAGATATACACTATTTATATACTGAAAAGGTTGTAAATATCATAGGATTTTCTCCCTCAACAATAATAAGAATAGTAGTAGTTTTTATTTTAATATCGCTGACACTTATTACATTGAGAGATAAAAAAACATGGGCTATAATTGCTGTATACTTGTCTCTTGTTTTGATATATGCTATATTTCATATTATAAATACTAAAAATTTCAATACACCAGTTCCTAATAGTTTAGGATACTCGGTTATAGGTGAGATTTTTTATATAATAAGAATGTTAATACCGCTTACTATTATTTTAATAACAATGAATACTAAGATATCTAGAGAAGACTATGGGAGAGCTATAAAGATAATTTTATCAATTATATCTTTTACCATAGTATTATCAAATATATTTAAGATTTCATTAGCATCATATGGAACAGGAATAATAAAGCAAAATATATTTGGATGGTTTGCTGGTGCATATAAAACATATAAATATTCAGATTTAGCCTCAAGAGGCTTATTTAATTCAGCAAATCAGATATCTGCATTATTAGTGTTATTATTGCCTATAATGTTTATAATATATACTTATCAACAAAATACTAAAAATTTATTAATCATAATTTTGACTATAATATCAATGATAATGCTAGGAACAAAAGTAGCATTATATGGTGCGATAATAAATGTAATCATATATTTTTTGAGTTTAATATTTATGACAATTATAATGAATCAAAACCTGATTTCGAAAAAAATACTTATAGCTTTAGGTATATCAGTAGTAGTGATTACAAGTTTATATAATGTTTCTCCAGTTATAAATAGACCTAGTTTGCAAGAGAATTATGGAAATAAAAGAGAGAATATACAAGTAGATGTACTAAAAGAATATCAAAAGAATAATGAATATGATAAAGTTATTGAATTTATAAAAAATAATTATAAGGATGCTAAAATTAAAGATGAATTTATATTAAAATGCTATCCGTATCAGTATGACCCAGAGTTCTGGATAGAAGTTTTTGAAATGCCATTAATTCAAAGGCGTGATTGGAGATTACTTGAACTAAAAATGCATCAGCGTGTTATGGACTTAAATGATAATAAAAAGGATAAATTGTTCGGTATATCATTTACAAGAAGTGAACATTTATTTACATTAGAGAGAGACTTTATATCACAATATTATTCTATGGGAATACTGGGTGTTATTTTATTGTTAGGACCGTATGTATTGATAACATTAACATGTTTTACTAAAATATTACTTAGATTTAAAGATAAATTTAATGTAAGTAATATAATGACATGTTATGCTATAGGATTCATATTGGTGGCATCTATAAATAGTGGAAATGTTATGGATTGTCTAACAATAACTATAATTTTAGGATTTATTATTGGAAAATTAACTGAAGATGTATTTATGAAATAAGAAAAATAAATAGAGAGGATATCTTTATATAAATAATATTTACAGAATGAGTGTTAAAAATTAAAAGATATAGGTGGTAAAGTGAAAAAAATAACTATACTTGCTCTACATCTAGGATATGGAGGTGTAGAAAAATCTATAGCATCTTTAAGTAATATATTGGTAGAAAAATATGAAGTAGAGATAATATCAGTATATAGGCTATATGATAAACCAGCATTTGAAATAGATAGCAGAGTAAAAATTAAATATCTATTAGATGCTAATCTTTCTCCAAATAAAAAGGAATTTAAAGAAGCTATAAAGTCAAAAAATATAATAGACATATTAAAAGAAGGTATAAAGAGTATTAAAATTCTAAAGCTAAAAAAGTTAGAAATGATGAAAGCTATAAAGAATATAGACTCAGATATTGTCATATCAACTAGAGTTGAACATAATGAATTATTATCTAAATTTGGAAAAGATAATGTAATAAAAATAGCGCAGGAACATACTCATCATAATGGTAATCAATCGTTTATACAGAGACTAGTAGATTCATGTCAGAATATAGACTATTTTATGCCTGTATCTAATGAATTGACAGCGTTTTATGCAAATAAGTTAAAGAATAAAAAAACAAAATGTGTATATATACCACATAGTTTAGATTATATACCAGAAGAAATTTCAAGGTTGGAACATAAGAGCATAATATCTGTTGGAAGATTATCAAAAGAAAAAGGGTATGATGATTTAGTAGATGTATTTAGTATTGTTAGAGAAAAGAAACCAGATTGGGTATTAAATATAATAGGTGATGGAGAGGAAAGAGATGTATTAGAAGCGAAAATAACCAAAAGAGGTATGATAAATAGCGTTATATTACATGGATATAGAAACAAAAAATATATTGAGAATATGTTATTAAAATCATCGATATATGCTATGGCATCTGTTGAAGAGTCATTTGGATTAGTCTTGATAGAGGCTCAATCATTTGGACTTCCATGTATAGCTTTTGAGAGTGCAAAAGGTGCTTGTGAAATTATAGATGATAAAGTAAGTGGATATTTAATTAAAGATAGATCAAAAGTTGATATGGCTAATGCTATATTAGAACTTATAGATAATTTAGAACTTAGAAGGTCTATGGGTGAAAAAGGAAGAGATAATGCATGTAAGTATTCTAAAGAAAATATATCGGTTATGTGGTTTGATTTCTTAGAAAGCTTACTAAATAAGCAATAGGTGATAAAATGATTAATTATATAAAAAAGACATACAAAGGAAACAAATCATCATTTTTTAAAGTTATAGAAAATAATTTACTAAATAATAATAAAATGTTTATAGTAACAGCTAATCCTGAAACTTTTATGAAAGCGGATGCTATAAGTGAATTTGATAAAGCTTTAATAAATCCTAAAACTACAATAGTTCCTGATGGAATTGGAGTAGTTAAAGCTGCAAACTATATAGGAATAAGTGAAATAAAAGAAAGAATTACAGGAGTAGATATAAGTTATAAATTATTAGAGTTGGCTAATAAATATAAAAAAACAGTATATCTTTTTGGAGCAAGTAAAAAAGTAATTGAATTGACTGTTAAAAGTATAAATAAAGAATATCCCGATGTTAAGATACTAGGTTATTCTGATGGTTATATAGAGAATAAAGATGATGTATTTGAGGAGATAAAAAATTTAAGTCCTGATATTGTATTAGTTGCACTTGGAGTTCCAAAACAAGAGTTATTAATATATAAACACTATGATGAGTTTTTGAAAGGAATTTTTGTAGGCGTTGGAGGTACATTTGATGTTATCAGTGGAACTACAAAAAGAGCACCTGAAATAGTACAAAAATTAAATATAGAATGGCTTTATAGAATAGCAGGAGATAAAGAAAGAATAAAGAGATTTTATAATAGTAATATAAAGTTTGTTTTTAAATTAAGAAAGTTAGCAAAAGAAGAAAAATAAGGTAGGAAGTGTGACAATATGAAAAAAATTAAGGTTATGACTATATTTGGGACAAGACCTGAAGCTATAAAAATGGCGCCATTAGTTAAAGAACTAGAAAAAAGAGAAGAAATAGAAAGTATAGTTTGTGTTACAGCACAACATCGCCAAATGCTAGATCAAGTATTAGATACATTTAATATTACTCCAGATTATGATTTA
>CAJFPU010000071.1 GCA_904418825.1 uncultured Romboutsia sp.
ATACTATTGGATAGCCGCTTTTTTATTTGAAATGTAAACATCTAGTTTTTCTTTTTGAATATCATATATATAATTATCTATAAATTGACTTAACTCTAAAATTTCACCTGTTAGTCCATTTATTTCATATTCTTTACCTAAAATTTGCTTTAGTTCATCTAACACTAACAATACCCCCTAGGTAGAATCAACTGTTATCTAATTCTGGCTTTTTTTACTATCAGAGCAGCAAGACCCATTTCCTTTAAATATAAAGAAGAAAGCACCACCCATAATTAAAGGACAGATAAGAGGAGCTATAAATGATACCGCTAGTGCACCAGAAGTACTATATGCACCAATTACAGGTACTGCTAAAAGTAATAATATTGGTATTATACAACATAGAGACAGTGGTAAAAATCTTTTTAAATTGTTCTTAGTTTCTTTATTCATTTTAAATTACCTCCATATTATTTTATGAGATAATATTACTCAAAAAATATGAACAAATTATGAATTTAAATTTATTTATGTTTCTAGAGTTTATTCATATTTTGTTCATATTTTTTTTATATTATATCTTTAAAGAAAATAATATTGAAAAAGGATGTGTTTATATGAAAAAATCATTAATAGGAACATTAGCATTAGGTCTAATAATAGGTACAGGTGCATTAACTGTAAAATCATTTGCAAATGAAAGAACAGTAGATACTCAATTATTTGTTAATAAAATAAATCCAGTAGTATCAACAACAGATAACCAAAGTTCATATCAGCAAGATGCAGGGTTTAAAGTATTAAACCAAGAGACAAATCAATTTGAACAAATAGATGATAGTAATTATAGAAATTCTAATCCTAACTATGGACAATGCTGTCCTTATATGAATTATGGGAATTTTGGAAATTAAAATATAAATTAAATGGCTAAAAATAATAAAAATGGAGTTATAATCAGATAGATATAAACTCATTAAAAAATGCTAGGGTATTTCTAGCATTTTTTTATTACAATAAAAAGAGGTACGATAGAATTAGAAAAGAAAAGAGTGAGCATATAATTAATATAGTAAAAAGACCTTTAAATGTGGAAATATAGGTTAAAAATTTTAAAGTGTATTAAATTTTGATTTAAGGATAATCTAAGTATGAATTAAAAATATATTACTAGTTTACACATAATAAATAATTTATTAATATAACAAAATGTCTTATAAGTATATACTTATAAGACATTTTTATTTTATTATTCTACTCTTAGATTGCCTCTAATCATGCCCATCCAACAAGTAAATGATATATCTTGTCCATTAGGGTTTATCTCAGCAATTACATCACCTTTACTTAAATCTATATACTTATCATATTGAGGGAAGTACATATCATTATTACAAGATGTCAATTCTTCAACTTTTATAGTAAGTCTAACAGGTATATCACCTTTTATAATAGGACTTGATGCTTGATATCCATATCTATTAGCTGTGATAGTAACCTCTTGATATCCATCTACAACAGGTGCAAGTTCTCCAGGAGACTGAGATATACCTCCTAAAATAGGTATATTAATTCCTGTTAGCGCTAAACCTCTTTGTCCCATAGAAAGACCTAATATTATTATAAATACACCACTGTATTTAAATATATTATTGTTTAGCGACTTACTTAGCCTAGATGAAATATATCCAAATCCTAGCATTAATGGAACAGTACCAATAGAAAAAGCAAACATTGATAAAGCTCCCATTACAAAGCTACCAGTTCCAAGTGCATAAAGTTGCATAGTTTGTAGTGGACCACAAGGCATAAATCCATTTAAAAGCCCCACCACAAAAGGATTTTTGTTACTTTTACCACAATTTTTTTTCATAAAAGGAATACTTAAATTAATATTTTTAAACAATTTTATTCCAAACATATTAAGTCCAGCTATTACCATAAATAGTGCAGCAAATAGTTGGATAAATCCTTGCATTTTCATAGATATTGAAAATACAGAACCTAAAGCACCGATTATTCCTCCAAGTAATGTATACGAAATTACTCTACCAAGATTATATTTAAGTGCAGTATTAAAAGATGATTTTTTACTTACAAGTAAATTATCTTTATCTAGAGTCTGTGTAAGCATTATTCCACCACACATACCAACACAATGAAGAGATGATAATAATCCTACCACAAATAACATAAAAAGTGATGCATTTGAAAGTAGTGAATTCGTATCATATCCAACTAATGAATTACTACTTAGATATAGCATTATAATTACCATAGCTCCTAAGCTTAAAAACTTGCCTATAGAGTTTTTAGTGGTTGAATAACCTGCCTTTTTTATAGCTTTTTTAATTTCATTTTCACTTAAAATTTCATTTTCATACACAGTTATAACATTTGATTTATTATGGCTTGCTTGTACATTGAAAATACCGTTTAAAGACTTTATTTCTTCTTCGATTGCAGTTTCACATGATTTACAGTGCATTCCATAAACATCAAATGATTTAGTAATTTTACTCAATAAATTCACCCCATTTAAGATATTTTTCAAGATATTATAACTTTAGATTATGAAAAAAAGATGAAGATAAATAATAAAATTAAATTCATAAGTTATTTACAATTATATGATATTTTTTGTTATATTAATAAATAATGAAGAGGAGGAAGGCAAATGTTTAACATTCTTATAGTAGATGATGAGATAAAAATTACTCAAGTTATAAAAGCTTATTTAGATAAAGAAGGATACAACACTATAGTAGCCAATAATGGAGAGCAAGCTTTAGAATGCTTTTCAAAAAATAGTATAGATTTAATGATTTTAGATAGGATGTTGCCGGATATAAGTGGTGAAGAGATTTGTGAAAAAGTAAGAAAAATATCTAAAGTACACATTATTATGTTAACAGCTAAAACAGAAGATAGTGATAAAATAGATGGTTTTAATATAGGTTGTGATGACTATGTTTGTAAACCTTTTAATGTTAAAGAGTTAGTTTTGAGAGTTAAAGCAGTTTTTAGAAAAATGGATGTAGAAAATAAAGATTTGTTAAAGTTTTCAGATGAGCTTGAAATAGATATGAACTCTCATGAGGTTAAAGTAAGGGGCAAGAAAGTTGAATTAACCAATACGGAATATAAAATACTTTTACTATTTGCGAAGAATCAAAATAAAGTATTTACTAGAGAACAATTGTTAGAATTGACTATAGAGGAACATTATGAAAAGATAGACAGAGTTATTGATGCGCATGTAAAAAATCTTAGACAAAAGATAGAATTAGATACAAAAAAAGCTACAATCATTAAAACTGTATATGGAGTGGGGTATAAGTTTGGCTTATAAATTAAAAAAACTAAAACTTAATAAAAAATTAATTCTATCTTTAGTATCTTTAATAATAATTGCTATATTATCTATAGCTTTATCTATAAATAGCGTTTTTAATAAAAAGTTTGAACAATATATTATTAAAAATAACGAAAATGAAGTTCATAATATAATTGATTCTATGGAGTCTAAATATATTAATGGAAAATGGGACTTATCGAGTGTAGAACAGATAGGTAAAGACGCAATGAACAAAGGTATATTTATAGATTTATATGATAAAAAGAATAACCTAGTATGGGGAGTGACGACTTACTATACAGATAAATGCAACGCAATAATGGGAAGTATAGAGCATAATATGGGATATATGATGGGTGAGAATAAAAGTAATTATACAGAACGATTATTTGACATAGAAAACTCAAACAATGAAATTATAGGAAGTGTAAAGATTGGTTCTTATGGTTCACTTTATTATATGGATAATGATGTAGACTTTTTAAAAGAAATAAATAAAGTTATTACAAGTATAGGTATTTTGATGACCTTAATAACTATAATTATAGCAATATTAATAGCTAAGAATATATCTAAGCCTCTAGAGGTAGCATCAAATATAGCAAATTTGATTGGAGATGGAGGATATGATAATAAGATAGATTATGATAGCAATATAGTTGAAATTGATACGCTTATAAAATCTATAAATGATCTCTCTTTTAAGTTAGATGAACAAGAAAATTTAAGGAAGAGATTAACCACAGATATATCTCATGAACTTAGGACACCACTTACAAGTATACAAACCCACTTAGAGGCTATGATAGATGGAATATGGGAACCTGATATAGAAAGGCTAAATAGTGTAAATGAAGAAGTTATAAGGCTTACTAATTTAGTAAATCAACTACAAAATTTAGCTAAATTTGATAGTGAAAAAAGTAAACTTAATTTATCACAAATTAATGTGGAAAATTTAATTAGAAATGTAGTTTATAACAATCAAGGAAAAGCATTAGAAAAAAACATAGACATAGTTTGTGAATTAGAAAGTATAAACGCTTATTTAGATAAAGATAAAATATCTCAAGTAATAGTTAATTTGCTATCTAATGCGATAAGATATACCAATGATGGTGGAAGTATTTATATAAGACTATACAAAGATAATAATAATATTAAAATAAATTTTAAAGATAGTGGTATTGGAATTCCAAAAGGAAATTTAAATTATATATTTGAAAGATTTTATAGAGTGGATGAGTCTAGAAGTAAAGATACCGGTGGAATCGGCGTTGGATTAACTATTGTTAAGTCAATAATTGATTTACATCAAGGTAAAATCGATGTTAGAAGCGAGATTAATGAAGGTAGTGAGTTTATAGTTACACTTCCAATTAATAATAGAAATATTAAATAATTAAAATTATTAGTTGGAATTCATAATTAATATCTAATATATATATATATATTAGATTGAACAACCACCCCTAAATTTTTAATAAAATAATAATAAAATCAAATAAGGTGGATCTTAGATAAGATTCACCTTATTTGTATTTTGGTAAAACTAACATTTGGATAAATATTTTAATAATTTAGATGAAAATAACACAAACTTATAATATTAAAATATTAGGAGGATAATGATGAATAAAAAGTCAAAACTTTATACTATCGCTATTTTAGTTTGTGTATTTACAGTTTTAGGATTTAATCAGAAAAATAGTACTGCATATGGCGAAGATAACCTTACAAAGTATTTAAACGAACAGAGTTCAGAAATGAGTACAATGATGGAAAATATGAAAAGTATAAAACCTACGGGTGATGTAGCACTAGATTTTTTATACGGCATGATTCCACATCATAAAGCAGCAATTGAGATGTCTAAAAGTTTACTTAAATATGGTGGAGAGAATGAGCAAATAAAAGAAATAGCAGAAAATATTGTAAAAGGTCAAAGTGAGGAAATTGACCAAATGAAAAATATGATTAAATGCATAGAATCTAACCCACAAATAGATGAAAAAAAAGAACAAGAGTATCTTAAAGAATATAACAAAATGTTTGCTAAAAATATGAATGAAAAAGACAAAAGTAAAATAAATAGCGTAGATAAAGCATTTGCTATAGGAATGATAAAGCATCATGAAATGGCTATAACCATGGCACAAGATGTTTTAAAGTATACAAACAATCAAGATATTATTAATTTAGCGAATAATATAATTAAGTCACAAAACAGTGAAATAATTAAAATGAAAGAGTTCATAAATAATACTAGTAAATAAAAAATGATTTCAAGGGAGATATCTTAAAATAAAGAGGTGCTCCCTTATTTTATACCTAAATAAAATATGAATTTATAAAATTCATAAATAATTCATATTTTTATTATAAATTAATGACATACCCTTGAGGGGTATCATGGATTATAATAAAATTACATAGAGGAGGATGTTTAAATGAGCAACTATTTAAAAAAAGATACCATGAAAATAACAGGTATGACTTGTGCATCATGTGCAAAAGCAGTTGAAAGAGCTGTAAAAAAAATAGATAATACTATTGATGCCAGTGTTAATATAGCAACTGAAAAATTAAGTGTGTCGTATGATGAGTTTAAGGTTTCACCGAAAGACATACAATTAGCAATAGAAAAGGCAGGTTATGGGGTTATACATGAATTAAAAGTAAATAAAACTATAATACCTATTTCTGGAATGACTTGTGCATCATGTGCAAAGGCAGTTGAAAGAAGCGTAGGAAAAGTTGATGGTGTAGAGAAAGTTGAAGTTAATTTTGCAACAGAAAAGGCATCAATAAGCTATTTACCAGAAAAAGTGAAATTGTCTCAAATAAAAGATGCAATAAAAAAGGCTGGGTATGAACCCTTAGATGCAGAAAATAAAAATACTATAGATGAAGATAAAATAAGGAAAGAAAAAGAAGTAAAATCTTTATGGATTAAGTTTATAGTTTCAGCTATATTTGCGATACCTCTATTTTATATAGCTATGGGTCAAATGATTAAAGAGCCTCTTGGTCCATTACCATTACCACAAATAATAAATCCTGATATTAACCCATTAAACTTTGGATTAATTCAGTTATTCCTTACTATACCTATAGTAATAGCTGGGTATAAATTCTATACAGTTGGATTTAAAGCCATATTTGCAAAATCTCCAAATATGGATTCATTAATAGCTATAGGAACAGGAGCAGCATTAGCATATAGTGTATACTCTCTATATCTTACATTTAATGGAGATATGATGGCTGTTCATAATATGTACTTTGAAAGTGCAGGAGTAATAATAACATTAGTTTTATTAGGAAAATTCCTAGAGTCAGTTGCAAAAGGAAAAACGTCAGAGGCAATAAAAAAACTAATGGGGCTTAGTCCTAAAACAGCAATTATTATAAAAGATAATAAAGAAATAGAAATACCGATAGAAGAGGTTGAAGTTGGAGATATAATACTTGTAAAACCAGGATCTAAGATACCTGTAGATGGAGTGGTAGTTGAAGGTCATACATCAGTGGATGAATCTATGCTTACAGGAGAGAGCATTCCAGTTGAAAAAACTACGGGAAGCCATGTAGTAGGTGCAAGTATTAATAAAAATGGAAATATAAAGTTTAGAGCAGAAAAAGTAGGAAGTGATACTGCAATATCTCAAATTATAAAACTAGTTGAAGATGCTCAAGGATCTAAGGCACCAATAGCAAAATTAGCAGATATAATATCAGGATATTTTGTACCAATTGTATTTGGATTAGCAGTTATAGTGGCTATAGCATGGTATATATCTGGGAAAGATATAGAGTTTGCTCTTAGTATTTTTATAGCAGTTCTTGTTATAGCCTGTCCATGTGCATTAGGATTAGCTACTCCTACAGCAATAATGGTCGGTACTGGAAAAGGAGCAGAGAATGGCATACTTATAAAGGGTGGAGAAGCTCTAGAATCTACTCATAAGATAAATACTATAGTATTTGATAAAACAGGAACAATAACAGAAGGAAAGCCTGTGGTAACAGATATAATGACTAATGGAAATATAAGTTTAGATGAACTTTTAAAAATAGCTGCAAGTGCAGAAAAAGGTTCAGAACATCCGTTAGGAGAGGCTATAGTTAGAGAAGGTGAAAAGAAAAATTTAGGCCTATATACAATAGATAAATTTGTTGCAATACCTGGACATGGTATAGAGGTTGAGATAAAATCTGATAGCATATTATTAGGAAATAAAAAACTAATGAATGATAGAAAAATATCTCTAGAAAAGATGGAAAGCACATCTGATATATTAGCATCAGAAGGAAAAACTCCTATGTATATAGCTATAAATAATAAAATAGCAGGTATTATAGCCGTTGCTGATATAGTTAAAGAAAGTAGTGTTAAGGCAATTATGAAACTTCATGAAATGGGGATAGAAGTTGCTATGATAACAGGGGATAATAAAAAGACGGCAGATGCAATAGCTAGACAAGTTGGCATAGATAAAGTATTAGCAGAGGTGTTGCCTCAAGATAAATCAAATGAAGTTAAAAAACTTCAAAATGAAGGAAAGTTTGTTGCAATGGTTGGAGATGGTATTAATGACGCACCTGCACTTGCACAAGCAAATATAGGTATGGCAATTGGAAGTGGTACAGACGTAGCGATGGAGTCTGCAGACATTGTATTAATGAAGAGTGATTTAATGGATGTACCTGCAGCTATAAAGTTAAGTAGAAGTACTATGAAGAACATAAAAGAGAACTTATTCTGGGCATTTGCTTATAATGTTATTGGGATTCCAATAGCAGCAGGGCTACTATACTTATTTGGTGGTCCATTATTAAACCCAGTTATAGCAGCTTTAGCTATGGCATTTAGCTCAACATCAGTTTTACTAAATGCTTTAAGACTTAAGAGATTTAAGGTTGATAAATAAAGTATTAAAATAACACGAGCAGTCCAAGTTAGTGATTTGACATAGTCATTAATTTGGACTGTTATTTTTATTATATTAAGTATTCAATTATATGCCTAAAAAAATGAACTATAGTAATTTAAGTTCATTTTTGTTTTTGGTGGATATTTATTTAGTTAGATTTTATTTTTATGAAATTATTTTTTCATAGCAATAATTAATGATATCTCCTCTTTTAATAATACCAATAAATGTATTGTCATCATCTATTACAGGGATGAAATTTTGATGCATTGATTTTGAAATTAAATTCTCTATATCCGTTTCGATAGACACAGGAGAATTATCCTTTTTTCTTATTATAGCAGTTATAGGAATATCTTCTAATGATTTTAAATTTAATGAAAAATCATTTTTCAAAGACCAGAGCAAATCTCCTTTTGTTAATGTACCTATATATTTACCATATTTATTAATAATAGGAATTGAAGAGTATCTGTGAAACTCCATTTTCTCTAATGCTTGCCTTATTGTGTGACAATCATATACATATGCGACATCGATTTTAGGTGTTAAGAAAAATAATATGTTCATTATATTACATCTCCTATTTTAATGCTTTATTTATTATATCAGACAATTCATTAATTTTAGGTTCAATGTCTTCATCTGAAGATATATTTCTTATACAATTATCAATATGTTGTCTAAAGATTAGTATATTAGACTTTTTAAGTAAAGACTGAGAAGCTAATATTTGCGTAGATATATCGACGCAGTACCGATCATCTTCAATCATTCTTATGATACCTTCAATTTGACCTTTACAAATATTTAGCATACGAAGGGCTTTTTTTCTATCCTCATTCATATATTCACATCCTCCGATAAAATAAGTTAGTTAAAACTAAAGTTTATCTGATTATAATATTTAATTATGAAAGAAATATGAATATTTATTTGCATGAGATATAAAAAATAGTTGTATTCAATATATATAAAGGCGTTTGGAATAACGTTAATACTAAAAATTTTAATGAAACGTCCTCTTAGTATTGAGGCTACTTTAGTCCTACCTCTCTTCTTCTGTACTAAAAAGTATTTTTATGTTACAATTTATCTATACACATCGGATAATAAAAAAAGCTAGGAAACGGTCGGCAAACTCAATCCTAGCTTTTAACAGAAACCCTAATAAGATAAGAGAATCTTAATAGAGATTTTATATATAATTATTATAATTCTATTCGCATAATTTTTTATGCATATAGTTTTATTTTCTATAGTTATTTTATCACATGGCTATAGATGTGACAATATATATAATAACTTCTCTTATCTTTTTGAGGTGCATTACCGGAAGAATGAGGGGAGTTTTTTTAATGCAAGCAATTAAATTACAATTAAATGATGAAATTAATATAGATGAATCAAGGAAACATTTAACAAATTTACACAAGGGTAGTGAAGGATATATTACTGTTGCTAGTAAGTCTCCAGATTATAGCCAATGGCATTATAAAAGGGAAGATTTGCTTGAGAGAACAGAAGATATCATAAATGATATCA
>CAJFPU010000072.1 GCA_904418825.1 uncultured Romboutsia sp.
CGTTACTCACCCGTCCGCCGCTCTTTACCGAAGTAAATCGCTCGACTTGCATGTGTTAGGCACGCCGCCAGCGTTCATCCTGAGCCAGGATCAAACTCTTAAATAAAAGTTGTTACCTGCTCAGACTAATCATTATCTGAATATCTGGCTTGGTTTGTTTAGTTTCAATTCTATAAATTAACCTACTGTTTAATTTTCAAAGTTCATTTTTTCAACTTCTTAAGTTTACCAAAGTTGTTTTTCTTTGTCAACTTATTTTTTTAAGTTTTTTTATTTCTTTATCCTTTTTCTTAAGGACAAGTAATAATATATCATTTTAAATTTATATCGTCAATACTTTTTTTAAAGTTTTTTATATTTTTATTTTATTTATATTTTTCTTTCATCGAAAAACATTAAATAATTCTATATTAGAATATCCTCTTTTCATTATATTTATACGATTTTATAATAAATATTTTATTATTTCTTACAAACAATCTTTTATATAAAATAATATTTATATTTTTCTTATTTTATACTTCAATATTAATAAAAAGAATTAGTATAGATTATACTTATAAAAATTATTCTATACCAATTCTTTTTAATTTACTTTTGTAAAAGATTTTCAATTCTATTTAAGTCAAATCCTAATACATGCTCTTTATCTATAAGTATAACCGGAATAGACATATATCCCATTTTTATTAGTTCTCTTTTAGCTTCTAAATCCTTAGATATATTATACTCCTTAAAATTTATACCTTTATTCTTTAAATACTCTTTAGCTTTAATGCATTGTATGCATGTATCACTAGTATATATTTCTACATTTTTCATTTGGTATACCTCCTACACTATATGATGCTTGTATTTTTTTTTTTATTATATTAGATTATTATTATCATATATCAGTTAATAATAATCTAATATAATTTAATATTCTATCTTTATGAAGTATAATTAATGATACATAAAATTATATTATTATTCAATATAACTCTATTATATTAGGAGGAAATTTTATGAGCAAAAGAGTACTAATTATGTCAGCTTCTACTGGAGGTGGGCATAATAGAGCTGCTCGCGCAATTAAAGAAGAGCTTGAAAGCAGAACTATAAATAACATGCCTATAAAATGCGAAATCGTTGATAGTTTAAAATTAGTTAATAATACAATGGATAAAGTTATTTCTAGAGGTTATGAAAAATCTGCTATTTATACACCTAAAGCATATGGTAGTGTATATAGATTGTCTGAAACTAATCTTGCTTCTAGAAATGAATTTAAGGGAAATCCACTTACATCATTAATGGCAAGAAAATTTAAACACCTATTAAACGATTCTAAGCCTGATTTAATTATAGGAACCCATCCATTTCCTATGATAGCGCTTAGTACATTAAAAAAACATAGTAATTTAAATACTTTAAATTTAGGCGAAAGCTTTATTAAAAATAGTAAGGTAGATGTTCCGCCTATGATATCTGTTTTAACTGATTATACTACTCATTCTACATGGATTCAAAATGAAATTGATTATTACATAGTTGGTCATGAATATGTTAAAGAATTATTAGTATACGAAGGTGTTAATGGTGAAAAGGTTAAATCATTTGGAATTCCAGTGGAAAAATCTTTCTTAGATCATAGAGATAAGGAAACTGTCTTAACAGAGTTAGGTTTATCTCCTGATAAATTAACAGTTTTACTTATGGGTGGAAGTTTTGGAGCTGGTAATATAAAAGAGACATTAGAAGATTTACTTACCATAGACAGAGATTTTCAGATATTGGTAGTAACTGGTAGAAATGAACATCTAAAAGATAAATTATCTAAAATGTTAGACTCTACTATTCAAGATAAAAATATATGTTTATTAGGCTACACAGATAAAATGAATGATATACTAGCTTCTATAGACGTATTAATATCAAAACCTGGAGGTCTTACTACTACAGAGGCATTACTTAATGATGTTCCTATGATTGTACCGTACTTTATTCCGGGACAAGAAGAAGAAAATTTAGATTTCTTAACTAATTGCGGTGCTGCACTTAGAACAACTAAAAAATACAGTTTGCCAGTATTATTAAAAGTACTTATAGATGATCCTTCTAGGCTAGATATGCTTAGAAAAAATATAAAATCTATAAGAAAATTTGATTCTGCAGTCAATATATCTAACCTAGTTGTAGATATATTGGACAATAATAAATAAAATTTAATATACGTTGAAAAAAGTAAAATTCTAAAAAGAGCTTAGCAATAAAATTATTATTACTAAGCTCTTTTCCTATAAAAAATATTTAAATATATTATTTATAAACTTTATATTTTAATATCTAGGTTCATAAAAATCTTCTTCATAATCATATTGATAATTTTTATAATTATTTCTGAATTCACTACGAATATTACTTGAAGTTTTTTTTGATTTCTTTCTAATTAAAGCATCTATATCTAGTTTTTTTGATTTTTTTTCTTCTGATATAGTATTTGCTTTTTTCATAGATTTATATTTTTCTAAATTCATAGTCGTTTCCATATTACACTCCTATCAAAACATAAAAACCGAGGTATATACCTCGATTTTTTATATTTCTCTTCTACCTTCTAATGCTTTCGATATAGTAACTTCATCTGCATACTCTAAATCTCCACCTACAGGTAGACCATGTGCTATTCTTGTAACTTTTATTCCCATAGGTTTTAAAAGTCTTGCTATGTACATAGCTGTTGCTTCCCCTTCTATCGTTGGGTTAGTAGCCATTATTATTTCTCTTACATCTTGTGCCCCTAATCTTTGTATAAGCTCTTTTATCTTTATCATATCAGGTCCTATACCATCCATAGGCGATATAACACCATTTAATACATGATATTTACCTTTAAACTCTCTAGTTCTTTCCATTGCAGCTACATCTCTTGGATCTTCAACAACACATATTACACTAGAGTCTCTATTTTTATTTGAACACATACTACAAGGATCTGTATCTGTTATATTACAACAAACAGAGCAATATCTTATTTCTCTCTTAGCTTCTATTATAGCCTTAGATAAAGCTTCTACATCATTAGTATTCATATTTATAATATGAAATGCTAATCTTTGAGCAGTCTTTCTTCCAACTCCAGGGAGCTTTGAAAATTCTTCTATTAGCCTAGTTATAGGCCCTGTATAAACTTGCATATAATCACCTACTAGAATAATCCTGGTATATTTAATCCTCCAGTTACTTTACTCATTTGACTTGATTGCATTTCGTCAACACTTCTTAATGCTTCATTAACCGCACTTAAAACTAAGTCTTGTAACATTTCTATATCATCTGGATCAACAACTTCAGGTTTTATGTTTATATCTATTAATTCTTTCTTACCATTAACCTTTACAGTAACAGCTCCTCCACCAACAGAAGACTCTATCTCCTTCTCTTCTAATTCAGCTTGCATTTTCTGCATATTTTCTTGCATTTTTTGAGCTTGCTTTAATAAATTATTCATATTTCCAGGCATCATTCCGCCTCCAAAACCTCTTTTAGCCATAACTAAAATCCTCCTTAAAAAACTTTTTTCTATATTTTATTATTATATCATAATCCTTTTTATTATTAATCTTGTTTTTCTTCATTATCTTTTATTTCAAGTATATCTTCATTAACTATAGACTTTAATAACTCTTCACCTTGGTCTATTTTATCGTTTTTTATTTCTAGTTCTATATCTTTCACTTCAGATTCTAGTATTATCTTTATACTAAAACTTCTATTTATTGTTTCTCTTATTATTTTTTCTATATATGATATAGTGTCTGGATCACTTAATCTTTTCTTTGCAAATTCAAATCCATGTCCATAAATTATATATAAATTATTATTATAAACATTAAACCCACTTATATCTCCTAGTAAGAAGTATACTGGCATTTGTTTATTTTCTTTATCATCTTTTATGTTTTGTCTTATCTTTTGCCATGATGATTCTATTAATTTAACATCTTCACTTTTTACATTTTCATATACTACTTCTTCTAGTTCTTCTTTTTCTATAACTATTTCATCAATAGATGTATTATTCTCTTTTGTTGTATTTATTTTTATATTACCACTCTCAATAGTTTTTTCTAAATTCTCTATTCTCTTTATTAAAGCTTCTTTACTTTCATCAAACATAGGTTGAGCAGTCTTCATAATAGTAACTTCTGCTAATACCCTAGGATTTGATGACGATTTCATATTATCTTGAGTTTCTGATAAGATATTTAAAATTCTTATTAAATCATTTGTATCTACTATCTTAGATTGTTCTTTTAATTGTTTTATAGTTTCTTCTGGAAGCGATATAATTTCATCTAATTCTGTTGATACTTTACATACCATTAAATTTCTAAAATGATCTATCAAATCATTTATTAAATTTCTTATATCTTTCCCCCATATAACAAATTCATTTAATATTTGAAGTGATTTTTTAGTATCCTGATCTATTATCGATTGAGCCATTTCAAATAATTGCTCTATATTTACTGTTCCTAATAACTCTACGGCATCTTTATATTCTATTTTATTATCTGAAAAAGATATACATTGATCTAATATACTAAGAGCGTCTCTTAATGCTCCTTGAGAGTTTCTAGCAATTAAATTTAATGCCTTTTCTTCTGCTTCTATATTTTCTTCATTACATATCTTTTTCATTCTAGCAGTCATATCTTTAACAGTAACTCTTTTAAAATCAAACCTTTGACATCTCGATAAAATTGTTGCTGGTATTTTATGAGGTTCTGTAGTAGCTAATATAAATATTACATATGATGGTGGCTCTTCTAAAGTCTTTAATAATGCATTAAATGCCCCTTGAGATAACATGTGTACCTCATCTATTATATATACTTTATACTTAGCCTTGGCTGGAGAATATTTAACATTTTCTCTAAGCTCTCTTATATCATCTACACTATTATTAGAAGCAGCATCTATTTCTACTACATCCATAACATTATCATTTAATATATCTCTACATACTTCGCATTCATTACAAGGCTCTTGATCAACACTATTTTCACAGTTAACAGCTCTTGCAAATATTTTTGCTGTTGATGTCTTCCCTGTACCTCTTGTTCCTGAAAATAAATAAGCATGTCCTACATTATTATTTTCAATCTGATTCTTTAATGTTCTTACAATATGTTCCTGACCTACAACATCTTCAAAATTTTGAGGTCTATATGATCTATATAAGGCTTTATGCATTCCTCTATCTCCTTAATTTAAAAATCAATCTAATATATTAATTTCCTATATATTGAAATATTATATCATTATCTTTAATAAAGTTATATAAATTAAAATTTTGCATATTAAAAAAATCCCTAATTAAAGGGATTCTATTTTATATATTAAATGCTGTACACCATCTATTGACTTTGCCTCACAAGCGTTACCTAAACAGTTAGCTCGGCTTAGGCACCCCTACGGCACACGAAAGTGATCACTTACCGCTGCTTCCTTCCGGATCTGACGGGGTTCATGAGCTTCCGTTGCGTAGGACCTAAACGTCAACACCACTTATTTAGGGCAGCCTTACAAAGCAAAAGCCTCTAGATGGAATTCAATCCTGCTATAGCGGATTGCAGGTTACAGGGCACCGCTACCTCCCCATCTAGTACAGCAAAATTACAACCATATTTAAATATTCTCTGGCGGAGAGTATGGGATTCGAACCCATGATACGTTTTTGACGTATACTCACTTTCCAGGCGAGCGCCTTCGACCATCTCGACCAACTCTCCATATTATCTTTTCCTTAAATTTTTAAAAAATTCCTGTAATATATTAGAGCATTCTTCTTGTAATATACCGAATGTGGTCTCGATATTATTATGTTCATAATAATCTATTTTAAATTCATGTTGTTTTTCTGTATATGCATTTTTTATGTGTTTTGTACCAATTATAAGTTTTTTTATTCTCGACTGTACTACTGCTCCACTACACATTATACATGGCTCCATAGTTACATATAAATCACAATCAACAAGTCTCCATCCACCTAATTTTTCAGAAGCCTGTCTTATAGCTAAAACTTCCGCATGAGCAGTACAATCATTTAACGTTTCAGTTAAATTATGTGCTCTTGCTATAATTTCATTATTTTTTACAATTATAGCTCCTATAGGTGTTTCACCCTTTTCATATGCTTTATTTGCTTCTTTTAAAGCCTCTTTCATGTAGTATGAGTTTTCCATATCTCCTCCTAAAACTTATAACAAGTTTATATTAACATAGTTTATTTTATATTTCAACTTAAATTTAAATATTAACCTTATAATAATAAACTCTATATACATAGTATTCTATATATAAATAACTTAATATTTTATTCTACTAATTACCCACACATATTTAAAATATTACAAAGATTTTTTAATAATTATTTTTTATTATAAAGACTAATATTTTCAATAATATAATTTATCTAATAAAATGAATTAATTATATTTTCAGTAAAGTTTTAGAGTTAACAATTAATAAATTAATCTATTGTGCTAGTTATTTTACTAAACATATTGAAATTGCTATATAAAGTTTTATAATTATTAAAATATATCTTGTTAGACTTTAGTATTTTCAACGATTAAATTTAACTAGCACAACGAATTAAATTATGCTTAATTGCATATTTTCTTAAAATATATAAGAGTATCTTAAAATAATAATTTTAGGATACTCTTATATTTATATAAACTATATCTTATAATTCATTTTTCTTTATAACATCTACACCCATATATGGTCTTAATACTTCTGGAACAATTACAGATCCATCAGCTTGTTGGTAGTTTTCTAATATGGCAGCTAAAGTTCTTCCTACTGCTAATCCTGAACCATTTAACGTATGCACATATTCAGCTTTAGATTTTTTATCTCTCTTGAATCTTATACCAGCTCTTCTAGCTTGGAAATCTTCAAAGTTTGAACAAGAAGATATTTCAACATATCTGTTGTAACTTGGCATCCATACTTCTAAGTCATACTTAAATGCTGCAGTAAATCCTAAATCTCCTGTACATATTTTAACTACTCTGTATGGTAATCCTAATAATTGTAACATTCTTTCAGCATCATTAGTTAATTTTTCTAACTCTTCATAAGAATTTTGAGGATCACAGAATTTAACTAATTCAACTTTATTAAATTGATGTTGTCTTACTAATCCTCTTGTATCTCTACCAGCAGATCCTGCTTCAGATCTAAAGCATGGAGTATATGCACAATACTTTATAGGTAATTGATCTACAGTTAATATTTCATCTCTATGTATATTAGTTACAGGAACTTCTGCAGTTGGTATTAAGAAGTATTCCATACCTTCTATCTTGAACATGTCTTCTTCAAACTTTGGTAATTGTCCTGTTCCTATAAAGCTTGATCTATTTGCCATGAAAGGAGGTAAAACTTCTGTATATCCATGTTCTTCTGTATGAGTATTTAAGAAGAAGTTTATTATAGCTCTTTCAAGTCTTGCTCCTAATCCTTTATATAAAGTAAATCTTGAACCTGTTATTTTACCAGCAGTTTCAAAATCTAATATTCCAAGACCTGTACCTAAATCCCAGTGTGCTTTCCCTTCAAAATCAAACTTTGGAGTTTCTCCCCATTTTCTTATTTCAACATTGTCTTCATCTGTAGTTCCTTGTGGAACATCTGGGTGAGGAACATTAGGAATTCTCATTAAATTATATTCCATTTCTCCTTCAACTGCTCTAACTTGCTCATCTATAGCTTTTATCTTATCTGATAATTCTTTTAACTGAGCCTTTGCAGCATCTACATCTTTACCTTCTTTTATAAGTTGAGGTATTTTTTTAGATTCAACATTTAGCTCATTTTTCATTACTTCAACTTCTTTAAGTAATTCTCTTCTCTTATCATCTAAAGCAACTACAGCATCTAAATCAAATTCTTTTTCCCCTCTTCTATCCATTGCTTTTTTGATATCTTCTAAATTTTCTCTTATTCTTTTTATATCTAGCATTTTACTTCCTCCTATATTTATTTTATAGCTATATTTAGCTTGTATTAACTTTTACTTGTATAAGATCTTATGTACATTTTGATAACGTTATCTTTGATAATTTTTTATAAATATATATTATAAAACAATTAATTATAATAAAAAAAGACCTTCTATCCCCATACAAAAAGGGACGAAAGTCTTTGATCCGCGTTGCCACCCTAATTGATTATACTTATGGTATAATCCTCTCAATCCTGTAACGTAGGTATACGTCTAATCTTACTATTATTTCCGACTAGAAGCTCTGGAATGGATTCAAAAATCATTGTAATGAGTTCACACCAACCACTCACTCTCTGAATACAAACATATCTTTTACTATTTTCCTTCATAGCTTTTAAACTAATTGTTTTATTTGATAATCATTATATTATATATGTTACCAACTTTCAATAGTATTATTCAAACTTTTTTATTATTTTACTTTAGTATAAATATTCATTTTATAAATTGATGTAGATATAATTAGGGAATTTATTACAAAATTATACTCTATATTTTTTTATAAACTATTTTTTGCTATTGTTTACAAGTATATTTTTATCTAATAATGATGAAATAATTTCATCTAGTATCTCTTCATTTTTAGCTTCAATAGTGTGTAAATGGCTCTCTTTTGTTAATATTGATAATTGTTTAAACTCATCATTTGATGCTTTCTTCATAAATTCATCTATATCTCTATTAGAAGCTATATCTAAGTCTACTTTAATTTCTCCATAAATCGGATGCTTTACTATAACATTTTTTACTTCACCACCTAAGTCTACTATAGTCCTTAGCTCATTATAAAATTCATCTCTATTAGAATGATTTTTACATTCTATAGTTTTTATTGCTGTCTTAGAATTATATATTATATATCCTTGAGGTGTAGCTATTATATCCACGCCTGTTGCTCTTATTAAAGCTATATCTTGAACTATTACTTGTCTACTTACATTTAACGTATTTGCTAATTCATCTCCTTTTATAGGATTAGCTGATTTATTTAATATATTTAATAATAACTCTCTTCTCTCTTTAGTTTTCATTATTTATTTTCTCCTAAATTTATAAATTATAATACTACTCTGTATAAATTTATATATCATCAGCATGTCTAATTTATATTATATCATTGTATATATTACTTTGTATAAAAAATTCTCTTTACTCATACTATCAACAACTTTATATATTACTCAAGTGCTCAATCTATTTTCAATACTCAAATATAATGAACTAATATGAATATATAGTAGTTTAACTTTAAAAAATTGGTATATGTATTATTACTATATGATTATATAAGTAAAAGTATAATAAATTAGATACTATCATTTATAAGTTAATTTAATCTGTTGTGCTAGTTATTTTACTAGACATATTGAAATTACTATATAAAGTTTTCAAACTATAAAAATATCTCTTCTCAAACTCTAGTATTTTCAACGAGTTAATTTACTATATTTATAAGTTTATCTATAAGTATTAAGGTTATGCAATTTACTTAACTGAAAAAATACCTTATAAGATGAAATATCACCTTAAAGGTATTTTTATAATGATGAATTATCATATTAAGTGCAACACCTAAAAGTTGATAAAAAAATAGATCATAAGTTTATGTTCATGTTACAGTAATAATAACCACAAAATCACTT
>CAJFPU010000073.1 GCA_904418825.1 uncultured Romboutsia sp.
TAACTCCAGAAGGTCCAGTAGCCCCAGTAGGCCCAGTAGCTCCAGAAGGTCCAGTAGGCCCAGTAACTCCAGAAGGTCCAGTAGCTCCAGAAGGTCCAGTAGGCCCAGTAGCTCCAGTAACTCCAGAAGGTCCAGTAGGCCCAGTAGCTCCAGAAGGTCCAGTAGCCCCAGTTACACCAGAAGGTCCAGTAGGCCCAGTAGGCCCAGAAGGTCCAGTAGGCCCAGAAGGTCCAGTAGGCCCAGAAGGTCCAGTAGGCCCAGAAGGTCCAGTAGGCCCTATATAACAATTATTACAACAATTATTACATCTACCACAGTCATCGTAGCAATTGTTGCATTTACAACATTTAGAAAGCTTATTAAATTTGTTGGTGTCAACATACTTATAAGAAGCCAAAATATTACCTCCTCTAATAAAATAATATATATAGTTAATACTAAGAAATTTAACTATACTTATATATATTATTTTGAGTATATAAGAGTTACAAAATAATGATAAAAAAGACATTATCTTATTTATCAAGAAAAATCCTTTATTCTAAGAGATTAAGTTATTAGATTTTAGAAAATATGAAATAGTTGAAGTATATAATATATAATTAAAAAGTATAAAAACAAGCTATAGAATATAAAAAACTATATACAAAACAATTAATAACTTCTAACGAAAATTATATTAAATATCAATTTGAAGTTTATATAAATAGTTATATAACATATAATAGAAATGGTATTATAAGCATAGTAATTATAAAATATGAATTTAATGGTGGTGCTCATGGCATGACATATTTAAATAATTATAATTACAACTTGCTAGCAGGAGATAAATTAAGATTAAAGTATATATTTAAAGAAGAAGTCAATTATGAAGAAATAGTTAATGACTTTATAACAGAAGAAATAAATAATAATCCAGATATTTATTTTAAAGATGATGAGGGATTTAAAGGAATTACTGAAAATCAACCTTTTTATATAGATGATGATGGCATAGTTATATATTTTGGATTATATGAAATAGCCCCATATTACGTAGGTATACCTAAATTTAAATTAAAATTTGATGAATTTAATAAATACTTAAATTATACTTAAATTTATGATAAACTATATGTATAGATTAAATACTAAGGGGTACGTATTATGATAAAACTAATAGCATCGGATATGGATGGTACATTACTTAATTCAAATAAACATTTAAGTCCAAGTGTACACGGTGTTTTAAAAAAGCTTAAAGACAAAGGTATAATATTCGTAGCAATAAGTGGAAGAGATATATTTTCTCTTAAAGAAATATTTAAAGATATTGAAATAGATATAGTATATGCATCAAATAATGGAAATTATATAACTTATAAAGATGAAGTTATATTTGAAAATTATATAGAAAATGATATGGTAGATAAAGTAGCTAAAATAATAAGAAAAAAAGCTAAACACAACACTATATATTGTAGTAAAGATACTATATATAGTGAGAGTATAATACCAAATATAGTAGGTAGAAAGTGGAATCTTAAAGTAAAGTATGTCAAAGATATTACAAAAGTAGAAGATAAGATGTTAAAAATAACTACTTTGGGTAATAAAAAGATTATAAATAGAACACTAGAAGCTGTAAATGAATTAAATGATAAAATTATGATAACTAAATCAGGAAGTACTTGCTTTGATATATGTAAGTTAGATGGAACTAAAAAGCAAGGAATAAAAATACTTCAAGATAAGTTTAATGTAAGATATAATGAAACTATGGTATTTGGAGATCATATGAATGATTTAGAAATGATGAGTAGTGCTTATTATAGCTATGCTATGGAAAATGCTGAATAAGAAGTTAAAAAAAATGCAAGATTTATAGCTGGAACTAATGATAATGATGGAGTTATTAATGTAATTAAAGAAGTTGCACTTTGTGAAGAGGAATTAAATATTTAGATTATAAAAAAGTCTAGAATTATTGTCTAGACTTTTTTTATATAATTATGACTTAATAATATAATAAATATGAATAAAAATAGTAGCATTAGATATAATTCATAACATTAATAAATAATAGTATTCCAATTGATACTAGTAATATAAATGTGGATATAATTCCAGCTTCTGGTCCAAATGCGCCTCCAGTGATAACGTTGTTTCCAACTAAATTTAAATCTATCAAACTTCCAACCGAAACATCTAAACCGCTGACTTCAAATCCAAATATATTTCCTTGAGCAAAGTTCCAAGCACTATGCATACCACAAACAGCCCATAAATCATTAGTCTTTATAACATAAAGACCGTAAAAAAGTCCAACAAGTATTATATTTATAACAGCTATATAATTTACATTAGGATTAGTTAAATGCATAAGTCCAAATAGAGTAGATGATATTAATAATCCAACTCCTATATTGTACTTAGTACTTAAAACATTTAGAAGCCATCCTCTTGTTACAATTTCTTCTGTAGCACCTTGTATAATCCATCCAAATAGAATAACTAAAATACTAGATATAGCAGATATTCCAACTAGTTGAATAGGATTTTTTTCTACAGTTATATATCCAAAGGATAAAAGTATCAATACTATAATACTCATCATAACTAATCCAATTAAAAAGCCAAGTGAATATTTTTTTAGCCAATTATTTTTATTAAATCCAATAGATGATAGACTTCTTTTTTCTATTACCTTTACTCTAAAGAATACTAGTAATGAGATAAATGCAAAGGAAAATAAAGTAATTAATAAAGATAATAAATCTTGGTTATTAAAAAATAATGGAACATTTGATAAAGCTAAATATAAAGGAACTGTTGCAAGTGAGCCGATAAGTGAGCCACCGTACATAAATATTAATGATAATATTATTGCCCATATAAAGTTAGGTGATTTTTTTTCATTTTTAGAACTATTAATAATAGAATTTTTTTTTAAAAGCATACTATTTCTCCAATCTTAATATTTACTTAATAAAATAATTGTAAATAAACTTTATAAAATATGCTACCTATATCTAATATGATTTGTATTCTTATTAATAAGAACCACCGTAACAATTATATTAATACTGACCGTTAAGGTGATTTTTATCAATGTTAATTATTGATTATATCTCAAGTCTATATAACTAAATTTTTATAAAATAAGTTTTAATTAAGTAGGCAAATTTCAAAGGCAATATTAATAAGATACTATATAAAATACTAACATTAAGGAGATAACTATGAAGATATTAGTAACTGGATGTAATGGTCAATTAGGTAGAGAAATTATAAATCAATTAGAAAGTAAAAAAACTAAAGGTGAGCCTATTGAACTACTTAAATGTGATAAAGAATCTTTAGATATATCAAACTTTGAAGATGTATATACTTATATATTAGAAAAAAAACCGGAGGTTATTATCAATTGTGCGGCTTTTACAAATGTTGATTTAAGTGAAGAAAAAGTAGACTTGGCATATAAGATAAACGCATTAGGTTCTAAAAATTTAGCTATAGCTTCTGAAAAAGTAAAATCAAAATTAGTTTATATATCAACGGATTATGTTTTTAAAGGAGATAAAAAAACACCATATAGAGAAGATGATACTACAAATCCAACAAATATATATGGAAAAAGTAAGTTTTTAGGAGAACAGTATACGAAAGATTTCTGTTCAAGATATTTTATAATAAGAACGGCATGGCTTTATGGTGATGGAAATAATTTTGTAAAAACTATGCTTAGATTATCGGAGAGTAAAAAAGAAATAAATGTTGTCGATGATCAAGTAGGAAGTCCTACTAGTACAAAAGAATTGGCGGTTTGTGTTTTAAACTTAATTAATACTGAATATTATGGAACTTATCATGGTACTAATAATGGGTTTTGTAGTTGGTATGAGTTTGCAAAAAAGATATTTGAAATTAAAAATATAGATGTAAAAGTAAATCCAATAACATCTGATAAATTTCCAAGTAAAGTAAATAGACCAAGTTATTCTGTACTGGACAATTTTATGCTTAAGCTAATAGACCTAGATAATTTTAAACATTGGGAAGAAGCATTAGAAGAATATTTAAGATAATACAGTAAACAGTTAAAGATATATAAATAAAAAATTATATATTTAAAAATACAAATAGCTATTAAATTGTTTATAAATATTTAGATAATTTAGTTTTATTAAAAGATTATAATTAATATATATCCATATATAAATATTGATATTCTAATGTATGTAATTTGAAATACAAAAACATATATTATAAATAACACTAAAATATTCTTTTACATATTATTAAATAGATGAACACAAATTAAATATCTTAATAATAAGATATTTAACTTATAAGAATTACCGATAAGTAATACGAATATTTAGATAAGTATTCGATAATATTTAGGTAATATATAAATATTAGTGGATATGGTGATTTATCATAGTTAAATTATATAAAATAAAAAGGAGATTAGTATGGTTGGAGAAATAATCAGAGATAAGCATACTTTAGATAAAATAATAAATTATGATTATGTTCAAGAAGGAGACATAAAATTTACAAGTATAATACTACTTACTCACAATCAGTTAGATTGCACAAAACTTTGTATAGAAAGCATACGAAAATTTACTCCAAAGGGACAATATGAAATAATAGTTGTTGATAATAATTCTACTGATGGAACAATAGAATACTTAAAATCTCAAGATAATTTAAGAGTAATATATAATGACTATAATGCAGGATTTCCTAAGGGATGTAATCAAGGTATTGAAATTGCTAAAGGAGATAGTATATTATTATTAAATAATGATACTATAGTAACACCGAACTGGCTAAATAATTTAGATAAGGCATTGTATAGTAATGAAGATATAGGTGTAGTAGGAGCAATAAGCAATAGCTGTTCTAATGGCCAAGTAATTAATGTAATTTATCAGAATATAGATGAAATGATAGATTTTGCAAATTTAATAAACATGCAAGAACCAACTGATAAATATGAACTAAAACAGTACTTAGTTGGATTCTGTTATTTAGTAAAAAAATCAGTTATTGATAAAGTAGGACTATTAGATGAAAGGTTTACTCCAGGAAATTTTGAAGATAATGACCTGTCATTAAGAATATTATTAGAAGGATATAAGCTATTACTTTGTAAAAATGTATTTATACATCACTTTGGAAGTACATCATTCCGTAGTAATATGGAGTCTTATATAAATATATATAATACTAATAAAAATAAATTTGATGATAAATGGGGGAAAGAGGTATTATATGGATCATTGGTTAGAAGTGATTTAGTTAATTTTTTTAAAAATGATAGAAATGAATCTATAAATGTATTAGATATAGGTTGTGGTACTGGAGCAACATTACTTTATATAAAGAATTTATATAAAAATGCAAACTTATATGGAATAGAAAAAGGTAAAAATTCAGCAAAAATTGCAAATGCTTACGCAGATGTAATAAATGAAGATGTAGAAAAAGTAATCTTTCCATATGAAGAAAACTTCTTTGATTATATTATACTAGGAGATGTATTAGAGCATTTAAAAGATCCTTGGAAATTTATTACAAATTTAAATTTATATTTAAAATCAGATGGATATATATTAGCTTCAATACCAAATATCATGCATATAAGTGTAATTAGAGAAATAATAAATGGAGGTTTTGCATATCAAGAAGCAGGAATTTTAGATAAAACGCATTTAAGATTTTTTACATTAAATGAAATATATAAAATGTTTGATATAGCTAATTTACAAGTAGAAGAAGTATATCCTTTGCAATATTATACACCACAACCAGAAGAAGAAGATTTAATGAAAAAACTGTGTGAAATAACAAGTGAAGAAAATAGAATGCAGTATTTATCTGTTCAGTATATTTTAAAAGCGAAACGTAGATAGTAGGAGGTTAAATGAAAAAAATATTAATAACTGGAGGAGCTGGGTTTATAGGTGCAAACTTTGTTCATTATATTTTAAATAAATATGATGATTATAAAGTTTTCAACTTAGATAAATTAACTTATGCAGCAAATTTAGATAATCTAAGTAGTATAGAAAATAACAATAATTATATTTTTATAAAAGGAGATATTTGTAACAAGGAATTTATAGAAAATTTATTTAAAAAAGAAAATTTTGATATAGTTGTAAACTTTGCAGCAGAGTCTCATGTAGATAGGTCAATATCTGATCCTAGTATATTTATAAATACCAATGTAGTGGGGACTCAAATACTATTAGATGCTTGTAAAAAATACAATGTTTCACGATTTCATCAAGTATCAACTGATGAAGTTTATGGGGATTTGCCACTTGATAGATCAGATTTATTATTTAATGAAAATAATAATATAAATCCAAGTTCTCCATATTCAGCATCAAAAGCATCAGCAGATTTAATTGTTAAGGCATATTATAAAACTTTTAATTTACCTGTAACAATTTCAAGATGTTCAAATAATTATGGAAAATTCCAACACGAAGAAAAATTAATTCCATTGATGATTAAAAGAGCTTTAAATAATGATAAACTCCCTGTGTATGGAAATGGACTTAATGTACGTGACTGGTTACATGTATATGATCATTGTAGTGCAATAGATCTTATAATACATGAAGGTAAGGTTGGAGAAATATATAATGTTGGTGGAAATAATGAAAAATCCAATATAGAAATAGTAAAAGAAATATTAGCTACATTAGGAAAAAGTGAAGAGTTAATATATTATGTAAAAGATCGAAAAGGTCATGATTTAAGATATGCAATAAATTCATTAAAACTTCAAAATGAACTTAACTGGAAGCCAAAATATAGCCTAGATGAAGGGCTTAAAGAAACTATTAATTGGTACAAAAATTATTACCTTTTATAAAAATTAAATAATGTAAAGTATAAAAATAATTGATTTTAATATGAAAACTAAAATCAATTATTTTTATTTTAAGAAATATTAATTTTTATATATAAATATTTTTAAATTAGTATTACAAGTAATATTAATCTATAGTTGGCCATTTTTTATCTTTATCAGAAATTATAATATTTTCAATATTATCAATTGGCCAATTAATATTTAAATAAGGGTCATTATAAATAATTCCATCTTCAAATTCCGGATGATAGTAATCTGTACATTTATAAGCAAAAACCGCTTCATCAGATAAAACTAAGTATCCATGAGCAAAGCCTTTAGGAATATAAAATTGTTTTTTATTTTCATCAGAAAGGATAACTCCAACCCAATCAAGATAAGTAGGAGAGTTTTTTCTTAAGTCAACAGCAACATCAAAGATTTTTCCTGATATTACTCTAACCAACTTATCTTGAGCATGCTCATTTTGATAGTGAAGACCTCTAAGAACACCTTTTTTAGATTTTGCTTCATTGTCTTGAACAAAATTCAAATTTAAATCTAAATTTGAATTTTTAAAGTTAAATTCATTATAACTTTCCATAAAATAACCTCTAGAATCACTGAAAATAGTAGGTTCTATAATATATAATCCTTTTATCTTTGTTTCTATAAATTTAAATTTTTCCATAAAAATTAAATCCTCCATTAACTTAAGGCAAATTTTTCAATATATTTTCCATAATCAGTTTTTAAAAGAGATTTAGATAATATTAGAAGATCTTCTTTTGAGATGTATCCATTTTTATAAGCAATTTCTTCTAAACATGCAATATAAAGCCCTTGTCTTGATTGAATGGCATAAACAAAGTTTGCAGCATCTAAAATTCCCTTAGTAGTACCAGTATCAAGCCATGCAATTCCTCTTCCCATAAGCTCTACTTTAAGTTTTTTTCTTTTTAGATATTCTAGATTAATATCACTTATTTCAAGCTCTCCTCTTGGAGAGGGTTTTATATTTTTGGCAATTTCACATACATCTTTATCATAAAAATAAAGCCCAGGGACTACATAGTTTGATTTTGGATTTTTTGGTTTTTCTTGAATTGATAATACGTTGTTGTCATCGTCAAATTCGACAACACCAAAATCACTTGGATTAGATACATGGTAACCAAATATTGTAGCTCCGCTTTTATTTTCCATAGCATTTTTTAACAGCTTTACAAAATCATGGCCATAGAATATGTTATCACCAAGTATTAAACATACATTATCATTATCTATAAAATCTTCGGCAAGTAAAAAGCATTCAGCAATACCATTTGGATAATCTTGAATCTTATAAGATAAGTTTAGGCCTAATTGGCTTCCATCTCCAAACATTTCTTTAAAAACTTTTATATCCCTTTTTGTTGATATTATTAATATATCTCTTATTCCAGCTAACATTAAGACTGAAAGTGGATAGTATATCATTGGTTTATCATAAATTGGAAGTGCTTGTTTTGACATTGCATTAGTAAGGGGATGAAGTCTTGTTCCAAATCCACCTGCCAGTAATATACCTTTCATATTTTAATTCCTCCCTTTAAAAACTAGTAGTATATTAAAGATATATTCATAAATTCTTAATAATAGATATAATATGTTTAATTGGTAATAAATTTTATATACATTAACAAATATTGAAGAACTTTTAAATAAATAGTATTATAAATAGGCAACTGTATTATAATTATATGATCTCTATTTGAAAATTTAGCATGGAGTAAATTTTTACAGTTGTTAAATTTTAAGAATGGACAATGATTATATGAAAAAAGTGATAAAAATACAAAAGCCCAAAATGCCAATTCATTTTGAAGAGTGTAATGATGTAATAAATGAAATATTAGATAACGAAAAGTTAGAAGAAATTGTAGTTAAGGATTACAAAATAGAAGGAATTGAAGATTTATGTGTAACTTTAGATTCATGTATGTTCAGTAATGTAGTTTTTGAATATTGTGACTTTAGAAAAATTGATATAACAGATGTTATATTTGAAAATTGTGATTTATCAAATATAAATTTTTCCTATAGTAGTTTATATAGAGTAGAATTTATAAATTGTAAACTGACGGGGTGTAACTTTAATGATTCTACTTTAAAAAGCGTAGTATTTAGAAATTGCTTAGGAAGATACTCAAATTTTGCTTTTTCAAAATTCTCAGGCGTAAGTATTGCAAATTCAGATTTTAGCTTTGCAGTTTTCCAAGAGATACAAAATGAAACACTATTATTAGATTCAAATAATTTAACTAAATCAATATTTAGTGGAACAGCTTTAAATAATGTGGACTTAGCTAATAGTTATATAGATGGTATAGAAGTGAGTATAAAAGATGTTTATGGAGGAACTTTTTCAGAAAATCAGGCACTAAATTTAAGTAAATTAATGGGAATTATTGTGAAATAATTTATTTTAGAATCTAGTATTTTTAGGGGTAATTATTATATTTCACTAGAAGAGGAATAACTTACAAACTTTGAGCAAAGAGACTATTTAATAAATCATTAAGAGTTTATAAATAATAAGGAAAATAGAGACGAAAAGAAATGTATCCGCATATAATAAATAGAATTTATATATTATTCTAAGATGGAGGGGATATATATTAACACTTTAAGTCTTTGTATGATTGTTAAGAATGAAGAAGATGTAATTGGACGTTGTTTAGAATGTGTGATTGATATATTTGATGAAATAATAGTTGTTGATACAGGTTCAGATGATAACACAAAAGAGATTGTAAAAAAATATACTAAAAATTTATATTATTTTAAATG
>CAJFPU010000074.1:0-9457 GCA_904418825.1 uncultured Romboutsia sp.
AATAGCTCCAATAACTTGGGCTTTAGTTATGGTATTAAATTTATCTCCAATGACAGTTAAGTCAATGGGAATATTTAAAGGTATAATGTGTGCAGTAGCTGGTATGATAGCAGGATTTATGACTATTTTAAAAGCTGTTTCTGTTGATGCAAAATAATATTGTATAAATAATAAAAATGACTGGTGATATATACCAGTCATTTTTATGGTTAGTTCGTATTATATTAATGATGCGAAATAAAATAATACTCTAAATAAAATTAAATATAATAAAATATCAGCATTCTTTCATATGTAGTAACTTATATATATAAATAATAGTTAAAATACTATAATATAAAGAAAGCACATCTAATGTTTATAATATTAAATGTGCTTTCTCTCTATATGTTATTAATCTATAAACTCTAGTAACTTTAATATTTCTTTAGCAATTTCTCTCTCAACTCCAATATAAGGATATGAATGAATATGAATCGCAGGATTAAAGTTAAGCTCAATTATTGCATATTGAGAGTCTCTATTCGTATAATCATCTATCATCATATCAACTCCACAAATCTTAGCTCCTATTGCCTTAGATGATTTAACTGCTATATCTTTAAATTCTTGATGTATATCATCCGTATAATCAATACTATCTCCACCTGTACTAATATTTGAGTTTTCTCTTAAATATACAGTTTCATCTTTTTTAGGAATATAATCAAAATCAAGACCTCTATGCTTTAAAAATAATGCAGCATTCTCATCTAAATTAATTTTCTCTAAAGGAGTCTTATACCCTTTACCCCTTAATGGACTTTGATTTTTGATTTCTACTAATTGTCTAATAGACTTCTCTCCATCACCGACTACATTAGCTGGAACTCTATGAAGTATTCCTACAACCTTATCTCCTATAACTAAAAATCTATATTCTTTACCACTTATAAACTCTTCAACTAAAACTGTATTATCATATTTAAATGCAATCTCAAAGGCACTTGTAATATCCTCTTTATTCGCTCCTTGAGGGAATATACTTATTCCTGTTCCAAAATTAGTTGATTTTGGTTTTATAACTATTGGCTTATTTATAAAGTTATCTATTTCACTTATTGCATCATCAATATTATCAAATTCACTACCATTTGGAACTTTAATATTATTTATTTGTAATATCTTCTTAGTAACTACTTTATTTTCCATAGCAAGAACAGTTGCATAGTTATCCTTTGATGTTTTTGTCGCTTGCTTTATATACTCTATTTTATTATCTTTAGTAAGAGATATAAAATTATCACTTCTATCAATTAGTTCTGTTTTTATACCTCTTTTAATTGATTCCTTCATTAAAATCTGAGTTGATAACTCTAAATCTTCATATCCTTCTAATTTGAATCTATTATTATAAGCTAAATCTTTATATTTTTTAGCAAGATTTAAATGAGCATTTATATATCCTTGTTCTTTTACTTTCTCGATAATTTTATAAGTATAAGTTTGTTTATAATCTTCTAATCTTTTTATTATATCTACTATTATTTCTTCATATCCTAATTGTAGCTCATCATTTATAGCTTTTATTTTATCTAAAATTTCAAGTCCCCATTCTACCTTAGATATAGACTTTCCGTCTTTTACTAACTCAACATCCTTTTGACCATGAGTTGCTATTATATTTTGGTTGCTTAATGCTTCTTGTTGCCAATTTTCATAATCACTTTCATCTTCAATTAATAAAAATAAATTAAATATATTCATGAAATACAAATCATTTAAAGCAATTCCACCTTTTTCAAATGGATTTATATCTATACTTCTATATTCTAAATAATTTATACCATCTTTCATTAAAGAATTTAATAAAGACTTAGGATCTTTTGCTTTTAATCTTATTGGAGCATATAACTCTTTATGATTATCTATTAAATCTTCATCTATAAACTTATTAATACTATCAACATAATCTTTAACACTATTGTAACTTGGGAATAAATCTATTTTATTTTTATATCCGCATTCACTATTTCTGTAAGATAGTGCTCCTTTATTTGAAAAACTACCTTTTGATATTTCTTTAAGTTGTTTTACACATTCTTCTTGATATGTTTCGTGTACAACACCTGTACATCCTAAAAGATATATAAGTAACCATCTATAACGAAGATAATTTCTTGTAACTTTTAAGTAGATATCATCTTTAAAAGTTTTATAATCCTTACATTTACTACTATTTTCATATAGCTTTTTTATTATGTTTTCATTAAATGAAAAATTATAATGTATTCCAGATATTAACTGTCTTTTACCACCATACTTTAAAAGTAGTTCTTCTCTATATTTTCTAGCTGTCTGTCCTTCTTCACATCCACAAAACTGTGCTATTGGGATATCTTTATCCTCTGGTATTATAGCTGGCATAGATTGCGGCCATATATATTCATCTTTAATCTCCATTGCTACTATATCATAGAGTGCATTTAAAAAATTATATGTTTCTTTTGTAGTTGAAAATGTAGGTGTTATTAACTCTAATTGGCTCTCTGAAAAATCTGTAGTTATATATGGATTTTTCATTTTATAACCAAAAACCTCTGGATGAGGGTTTGTTGATAATTTTCCTTCATAATCAACTCTAAGTCCTTCTCTTTCAATTCCAAAATTACCTTTTAATAATTCTTGTTTATTAAATAATTTTTTGATTGTATTAAGCATACTTCTCATCCTTTCTTACCTTAAGTATATACATAATATATGCTGCTATTCCTTTTAAAACACTTGATACTGAAATACTTAACCATACACCATTTACATCAAAATATTTTATAAATACTAATGCCATTGGTATTCTAAGTACAGTAAATATAATACTTATAGTAGCTGGAATATTTGGCATTCCAAGTCCTGTAAACATACCATTTGAAACCATTTCAATTGCACTAAATATTTGTGAATATGCTATTATTTTTAAATACATACTAGCAATTTCTATAGTAGAAGGATCATTTATGAAAATCTTTACTAGATACTCAGGTAATAATATAAATACTATTGATGTGCTAATTGCATATACTATACCTATCGTTAAAGAAGTATTATATCCTTTTACAATTCTATCGTACTTTTTAGCACCAAAATTTTGCCCTGTAAAGCTTGCTATTGCTCCATTTAAACCACCTATTATCATAAATGTTACCGACTCTATTTGAACTCCTATCTTTTGAGCTGCTATTGCATCTGAGCCAAATATAGATATTATTCTAGCAAGTATTATATTTACTAATGTAAACAATATTCTTTGAAAGGCCATCGGAAAACCTAACCTTATTACTTCCATAACTTTCTCTTTGCTTATTCCTATATTGAAATCAAAGTTAAATAATCCTTTTGAACTGACTCTAAACATTATAAACATCGCTATATTTGATACTAATGTTGCTATAGCTGCTCCTGCTACTCCAAATTTAAATATATATATAAATATTGGATCTAAAATTATATTTAAGACTATACCAGCAGCACTTATTTTAAGAGCACCTGAATTATGTCCATAACTACCAAGAATCCTTATATACATTTGATTGAAAAATGAGAAAAATAGCATTGGAGCACTTATCATTAAATATAAATTAGCATCATTCTCTACTACTTGATTCCCTAGTTTTAAAAATCCTATAAAATACTTTCCTGCAAATAAAAGCATAATAGCATATAAAGTAGCTAAAATAAAGTTAACAAATATTCCTGAATTTATATATGCTTTAGCCTCATTATCTTCATTCCTACCAAGTGCATGGGAAACCTTTATTCCAGCACCTATAACTACCAGTGTATTTATAGAGTATCCAAGACCTGTAAAAAAACTCGATGAGCCAACACTTGCAACAGCATTGCTTCCAAGTCCTCCAACCCAAAGCATATCTACTATATTGTAGGTAAATTGTAAAAGTGAGCTCCCCACTATTGGTATAGCCAATGCCGCTATTACGGACAGTACATTTCCTTGTGTCAAATCTACTTTTTTCATTTGTTTCTCCTTTATTTCTTATATATAGTGTTTTCATATTATTTTTAAGATTATTATACTTTAACTATATTTAATTCCGATTATCCCTATATAAAATAAAGTCAACCATATCTAAAATCAATTTTTTTTGATATTATTGACAAAAAAAATTAAAACTTCCTTAACTAATTCATAAACCAATGTCTAGTTTTATTAGCTATTGCAACAAGTGCAAGCATTACCTGAACTTCAACTAATACTCCAACAACAGTAGCAAGTGCCGCTCCTGAGTTAAGACCAAATAAAGCAATCGCCACTGCAACTGCAAGTTCAAAGAAGTTACTAGCACCTATCATTGCACCTGGTGCTGCTATATTATGAGGTAACTTCCATGCCTTAGCCCAAAGATATGCTATAAAGAATATAAAGAATGTTTGTATTGTAAGTGGTATAGCTATTAATGCTATATGTAGTGGATTATCTATTATTTTTTGACCTTGGAAAGCAAATAATATTACTAACGTTAATAATAAACCAACGATAGTTATTCCATTGAATTTAGCTAAAAATACATTTTCGAAGTAATCTAATCCTTTTTTCTTTATTATCATAGTTCTTGAGAAATATCCTGCAACAAAAGGTATTATAACAAATAAAACTACTGATAATAATAATGTATCCCAAGGAACAGTAACATCTGTAACTCCTAATAAAAATGCGACTATTGGAACAAATCCAACTAAAAGTATAAGGTCATTAACTGCAACTTGAACTAATGTGTAAGCTGCATTTCCTTTCGTCAAGTGACTCCAAACAAATACCATTGCAGTACATGGAGCTGCTCCAAGTAGAACTGCACCTGCTAAATAATCCTTTGCTAAGTCAGTAGGTATTATGTTTTTAAATACTATTAATAAAAAGAAATATGATATTGCATACATTGTAAAAGGCTTTATTAACCAGTTAGTTGCACAAGTAACTGCTAAACCTTTCTTTTGTTTAGTTGCATTTTTTATAGATGTAAAATCTATTTTAAGCATCATAGGGTAAATCATAAGCCATATAAGTATTGCTACTGGTATTGAAACTTGAGCATAAGTAAACTTATCTAACGTTTGAGGTATTTGTGGTAAATACACTCCTATTAAAACCCCTGCTATTATACACAATGTAACCCATATAGTTAGATATTTTTCAAAGAACCCAAGTCCTCCACCTTTTTCACTAGCATTAACATCAACTGCTATGCCAGTTTTTATCTTGTTATTACTCATTTATTATTCCTCCTATTATATCGTCATTTTTATTTTGAACTTCCTTGTCTTATAAGTCTTGCAAAATCATTTGGAAGTATTTCATCTTCTTCAATTTCTTTTGCCATTTTTTCAAAATCATAAGATACTTCTATTATTTCAACTTTAACATTTGAATCTGATATGTCTATAATTACATAGTTTGCATCTGGTTTATTAGTTTTCGGCTTTCCAACACTTCCTCCATTAACTAGTAATTTTTCACCATAATACTTTGCATACGGTATATGAGTATGACCACAAACTAGTATATCTTCAACTAATTCATTCATTACTTCTTCTGCTTCTTTAGAGTTTTCTTTTAAATACTCATTTATAACTCTTGTACTTCCATGAACAAATCTTATAGTCTTATTGTTAAAAGTTAATACAGCTTCTTTAGGAAGACTTCTTAAATACTTTTTATTTTCCTCAGTTGTTTCTTGAGATGTAAAGTGCATTGAAAGACCAGCTTTTTGTGCATCTTTAGGATCTGGATAATCACATCCACATACTATTTTTAAGTTACCTATTGCATCATCATAGTTACCCATTATAGTAAGTATTTTTTCTTCCTTTATCCTATGTATAACTTCATTTGGACGAGTCCCATATCCAACTAGGTCTCCTGTACAAACTACCATATCTACATTTCTATTTTTTATATCTGACATTACATTATCTAGCGCGTATATATTACTATGTATATCTGATATTACTGCTATTCTCATTTGTTGCTCCTCCTATTTAGATGATTTTCTTGCTTATTATGTCTTTAGTCTTAAATATATTTTTATAATTTAATCTACCTTTCTTTATCTAGTATCATATGTTAAAAAATCTTTTTTGTAAACTATTAAATCAATTTTTTTTGATTTAAAATTGTTTATTTTATAATTTAACAATCTATTATTTCCATAAAAAATGTTTATTTAATGCAATTAATAATAAAATATTTGTTATAATATATGTATAATATTGGAGGTATTAAGATGGACAACATAGATTTAATTTTTAAAGCATTATCTGATCCTATAAGAATAAATATATTAAAAAAACTATATTCTGCTGAAAGTGTTTGTGTTTGTGAGCTGACTAATATATTTGATATATCTCAATCGAAGCTTTCTTATCACTTAAAATTATTACTTTCTGCAAATATTATAAATAAGAAATCTAAAGGGAAATGGAATTACTACTCTGTTAATAAAGATACAGTTTCTAAAGTATTAACTTATGAAGTCATTCAAAAACTATTTTTATAATTTTTTTATTTTATAGTCATCAAATCAAAAAAAATTGATATAATATTTATATAAAGTATTAAGGCTTATGCCTTTTTATTTTTAAACAATACATCAATTTTTTTTGATATTTAATATGCAAGGGGGAGTATTGCATGGATATATTTAAGTTCTTCTCGGATCAAATTTTAGGCATGAAATGGCTATCTGATTTAATTACATTATTTGTAGAAAATTTATTAGGTCTTAATGTATCATCTCGATTAGGTGGAAGTATTCAATTTTTTATATATGATACTATAAAAATATTTTTACTTTTATCTGTTTTAATATTCCTTATATCATATATACAAAGTTACTTTCCTCCTGAAAGAACAAAAAAAATATTAACTAAATTTAAAGGTATCAGCGGTGCAACAGTTTCTGCTCTATTAGGTACAGTAACACCTTTTTGCTCTTGTTCTAGTATACCTATATTTATAGGTTTTAGTAATGCTGGATTGCCACTTGGAATCACTTTTTCATTCTTAATATCTTCACCTATGGTAGATATAGCATCTTTATTACTTTTGGCTTCTTTCTTTGGTATGAAGATATCTATTCTTTATGTAATACTAGGACTCGTAATTGCTATTGCTGGTGGTACTATAATAAGTAAACTTAATATGGAGAGTGAGATAAGAACTTATAACGAGGAAACTAGAGATCTTTATAGTGAATCAGAAAATTTCAATCAAAAACAAAGATTAGACTATGCATGGAATGATACTAAAATTATAGTTAAAAATGTTTACAAGTATGTTTTAATAGGAGTTGGTATAGGTTCTTTAATACACAATTGGATACCTCAAGAAGCTATCCTAGCCATTTTAGGAAATAATAATCCATTTTCAGTTATTATAGCTGCCATTATTGGTATACCTATGTATGCAGATATATTTGGAACTATACCTATAGCTGAGGCTTTATTTATGGCTGGAGTGCCTATAGGTACGATACTTACGTTCATGATGGGTGTTACGGCTTTATCTCTTCCATCTATTATAATGTTAAGTAAAGTTGTTAAACCTAAACTACTTACTATATTTATAGCTATCGTTACAATAGGTATAATTATAACTGGTTATGTATTTAATACATTTCAATATTTATTGATATAATTTTGAGATTTATTAGACAATAGTGCGATAAATATGAAGCTGAAATAGCTAGAGCTATTGGATTATATCCAAAGTCTAGCTATTTTTATATGAATTAATTCGTATTATATAACAATTGCGACCTTTATTATATTATAACACTAACTCAATTCTTACATTAAATTTAAGTTGTTTTTGTCACTTTTTACTTTCGTGAATATATTGATATTACTTTAGTACGCAGGTTATCAACAGATTTTAAAGTATCATAATCCCCTTGTAATTAAAAAAATAGGAGCTATGCTCCTATCCTTTTGCTTCGCAATATATTAAATTCGAGAATTCAACTTAATCATCATAATTTTAGTTTGAAATTTTTTAAATCAATAGATACTCCAAGCTCTAATAATACATCTAAACCTATTAAACCATTTATATTTCCATTTTCATCTATAACACCAAAATCAATTTCTATATCTTTTAACTCAATTTCACCTATTGAAATTGAGTCTATTTTCTTTCTATATGCATAGTGCTCTCCACCAATTCCATACATAGTTATGAATTTATCTAAAGGTGAAGCACTTATTCCAATACTAGAAACAATATCTGGAGAAATAATAGTATGACTTGCACCTGTATCTATTACTACATTTTTTATTAATTTAGATTTTCCTAGATAAGAAATCTTAATATCTATAAAAAGTAAGCCATTATCGTATCTTATGTTCATCTTAAACGTCCTCTTAATATAGGCATGTTTACAATTTCCATACATAAATCTTCTTTAGATGTATGATATACAAATCTATTACCTTTACATCTTACTAACAAATCACTAGCTTCTTTATCGTCATCTATCACATCAATTAATGCTACTTCATCAACATATTTATAATTTCCATCAATATGTTCTTTTAATTTTTCTAGTAATACAAATTTATTTGGATGAAGTGTCCTTACTTCTGACCATTTCATTTTATCACAACCTTTAATTTTTTATAGATATCTTTATTATACACATTAATTTTCTTAATTTAAATATTATTACAGAATATATTTCACATTATATAACAATTGCGTAACAATAATTATCATATAACTTTAATATCATCACCAACAAATTTAGATAAAAAATTAAATATATAATAATTATATTATACACTTTAAGGTAGTACAATTAAGCATAGATCTATTAATAATATTTAAACGTTTAATCTGTTTTCGTATAAATTTTTTATTAGATATATTTTAAATTAATATTAAAACAAATCTAATAAAAATAAATACTAAAAAAAGGGGGAATTAATTTTTATGTATATATTAAATACTGAAAGATTAATATTAAGACAATGGAGAGAAAGTGACAGCCATGATTTATATGAATATGCCAAAAGCGATTTAGTTGGTCCAAATGCAGGTTGGAAACCACATAAAAACGAAGCTGAAAGCAAAAGAATAATAAAAATGTTTATTAAAAACAATACCTATGCAATAGTTCTAAAATCTGAAAATAAAGTTATAGGTGCAATAGAATTGCGTAAAAGAAAGCCAGATGAAAAACTTTACAACTTAAAACAAAGGGAAATTGGATATGTATTAAATCCCAAATATTGGGGAAATGGATATATGCCAGAGGCTGTAAATGCTTTATTAAATTACGCATTTAATGAACTTAAATTAGATTTAATTTGGTGTTGCCATTTTGATTTTAATAATAATTCTAAGAGAGTAATTGAAAAATGTGGATTTAACTATAAGTTTACAAAAGATAAAAAATTAAATTTATTA
>CAJFPU010000074.1:9525-12930 GCA_904418825.1 uncultured Romboutsia sp.
ACATATACCCTACTTTTTATCTGCTACAACAAATTATAAAATCAACATTTATAAAAAATAATCTATATTTATCTAGTTATCTTTCGTGCTAATGTAGCTGTCCATATACCCGTCATAGTTAAACCTAAAAACATCTCAATAGCAGATAAAAATACACTTAAATTTAAAGGAGTTATATCTCCATATCCTACAGTAGTAAAAGTAACAGTACTAAAATATAAACAACTCATAAAATCTGTAACTACATTTCTTTCTGAAAAATTATATGAAAAAACCTCTACATAATTTACAACATTTCCACTAATACTAAGACCTGTAAACATATATAAAACAGCAAATCCAAATATTATCTCTAACGATGTTATAAGTGCATAAGTAGGTCTTTCTCCATATCCACATAATAGCCAATATATAGTTGAATTTATTTTATCTATGCCTGTAAGAGATTTATGTTCAATACATTTAGATAAATAATAATACTCTGATGCATGATTTATTAAATTATTTTCTTCTAATTTTTTAGATATATTTTTATATACTCTCGCAACTTCTTCATAAGACTTTTTATATTTTTTATCTAGCTTAATCGTATCTATAAAAACATATTCATCTAATTTAGTTATATTTTTATCTTCAAATCTAAATTTTTCTATAGTTGAATTTATAATTTTTAATCCTCTACAATCACAATCACTTATTTGATTATTTTCTATAAGCACATTACTAAAAATAGCATGTTCTAAAGTAGATTCTATAAATTTTAAATCGCTAATTCTACATTCTTTAAATACACTATTTTCTAAATTACAATTTTTAAATATAATTTTCATAAATATACATTCATCTGAAAATATATTTATATTATCAGGTTTATAAAATCTACAATTTTCAAACGAAACATTTTCAAATATACACTTTGAAAATACATTTGCGTTAAATATACAATCTTTAAATATTATATCTTTAAATTTACATCTCTTAAAATTATTTTTATCAAATTCAACATAAGAAATTACATTTAAATCCTTATTTATATATCCTTTTATTCTCTTATCTTCTATATGAGTAAATAATATTTTATCTTTATCTTCTATATTATAATTATCTTCATCTAAATCTTTGTCTCCCCTTATATAATTTTCATATTTTGAAGATTCATTATTATATAAATTGAGTTGTAAATGATAATTTTTTTTATGATTATTAATTCTATTTTCTAATTCTATATTTATACTCTTTTTTATTTTCTCAACATTCCTAAGTTGCATATCTTCCTCCTTTGTTAAGATATTTCTATGTATAAAAAATTATATTCTATAAAATAATAAAATTTCCTACTTTTATAGAATACTTGTCTAATTTAATTAATATAACTATAATATATAAATTTATTTATACAATTTTTAAGGGGGATAAAATGGATAATAAAATTAATGAACTTAAGAGAAACTTACCTAAAGAAAGCTGCTCTTTTTGCACTCACCTTTCTTTAGAAGGACCAGATGAAAACTTTAAATACAATATTAAATGTGTTATATTTGACAAACAACCTAAATGTGACACTAATTGCGAATACTTTGAATCAGAATATAGTAGATTAAATTATTATGACTTAGATAATTTATATATTAAATTTTTAGATGCTTGCTTAAGAGCACCTTTTTCTGAATATAAAAAATCTATACATTGGCAATTATTTAAAAATTATGCTTTAAATAACTTAGGCAATAAATGTTGTGTATGTGGTGATAATAAAGATTTAGATGTTGTTCATGTAACAAAAAATTTAGGAAGAGAAGAATTAGAGGATGTAGTAGTTATATGCCCTAATTGTGTTTATAACTCATAAAAATTATATTTATTTAGATTTCTTAATAATAAGTATATAATTAAAACAACCACACTTTAGACTTTCAATACATTGAATTCTAAAATGTGGTTGTTTCTATAATTTAATATAACTTATTAGTAATATATTAATATTGTTCACCTAAGCTAATTAGTTTGACAAGAAACTTTTTTTATTGTAAGATTAGTTTGACTTCAAACTTTTTTTGTTAAATATACGAAAAATTTAAGGAGAATCAATATGAATGTTTTAGAAGCTATATATGCACGTAAGAGTATAAGAAAATTTAAAGATGAAGCGGTACCAAAAGAAGATATATTAAAGATGTTAGAAGCAGCAACTCAAGCGCCTTCACCAAAACATCAACAAAACTGGAATTTTGTTGTATTAACTAATCGTGAATTAATAAATAAAATGGCTGATATAGTAACAGAGAGTCATGAAAAATTAGGTGAAATAGCAAAAACTGAAAAAGATAGAAAAATCCATATGAGTGTAATAAAATATTATACATGTTTTAAAAATGCACCAGCAGTAATAATTGTATATGGTTCAGAATATAAAATGATAGAATATAAAATATTAAAAGAAAATAATGCATCTCAAGAAATACTAGATATGTTAGTATCTCCTCAATCAGCTGCTCAAGGAATAGGAGCTGCAGTTGAAAACTTCCTATTAGCAGCAACAGATATGGGATATGGAACTTGTTATATGACAGGACCTACTCATGCTAAAGCTAAATTAGAAGAATTAATAGGTTTTAATAAACCAGGATTTGAACTAATGTCTATGATAGCTTTAGGAGTTCCTCAAGATGAAACAGCTCCTAAACCACCTCGTAAGCCTATTGAAGATGTTGTAACATTTATTGACTAAGAATATATAATTTACTTACAAAATGCCTCAATACTGAGGCATTCTATTTTTCATTTTCCATTTTAAAGTTAGAATTAAGTTTTCTAAGTAATCTTAAAAATTCTTCTTTTTCTTCTGGTGTAAAATCTTTATAGGCAGTTTCTCTAACTTGAGATGAAATAAAATTAAAGGTATCCTCAATATCTCTAGCCTTAGAGGTTAAGCTTATATAAGTAACCCGTTTATCAGTGATAGATTTTTCTTTTTGTATATATCCTAAAGTTATAAGTTTATTTACTAATGGAGTTACCGTAGATTTATCTTTTCCAATTTTTTTAGCTATTTCTTTCATAGTAAGCTTTTTATCACTTTCGTAAAGTGCTGTTAGTATATTACCATGTGTTGGAATTAATTCTGTTAAATTATTCTCTTTTAATTTATTTTCAATAAATTTTATCATATTAGCTTTAGTTCTACTAATAAAATAAATTATATATTTGTCTTTCATAATAATTCTCCAATCTAAATAAGAGTTTTTTCATATTCATATCTATAATATCACATATAAATATGTAAATATATAATTTTATAATGGGTTACTCTGTATAATATCTAAAGTATCTTTATTTCACACTTTATAATAATTATGAATTTAATTATATTATATAAAATATTTAATTTTTTTCCAATTCTAGAAT
>CAJFPU010000075.1 GCA_904418825.1 uncultured Romboutsia sp.
CTACTAAGTTTATTACTTGGTAGTTTTTTATTTTAATTTATAATTTGTGTAAATAATATATTGAAATAAAAGTTAAGTACTAGAATATAGCTATGGAAATACAAGACAATTTAGAAATATATCCATATAGTGAAAATATATAAAATATAATATATAATTAAGATAAATATTTCATAATTTTATTTATTAAAATAAAATTTTAATTTTATTAAATAGATGATTAATGTAGGAATAAGAAAAAATGAATTTATTAAATAAGGAGATTTTTATGGATGTGAAGGATAATAATGAAGTAATAAATATGATGCTAGCTATGGAATATATTCCATCTATTCATGATGAAAAAATTAATATTGAACAATACACAAAAATTCCATTATCAAAATTATCTATTTTAGGGGTTGGGTTTTCAAATCTATCTGAAGCTACACGTACAATAACACAGAGTATTAATACTGATGGATTATATAGATGTGTTTTGCCTAAAGGAGCTACTAAATTAGCACAGGCAAAAGATGGAACAGGAGCACTAGGTTCTGCATTTGATCCAAATAATAAATTAATTGGTCAAGCTAGATGGATAAAACAAGATAACGTTAGACAAGTTACAACAATGCCTTATAATCCAACAATGCTTTTTATGGCTGCTGCATTAATGAGTATAGATAAGAAGCTTGATATAATTCAAGAAACACAACAAGAAATACTCTCATTTCTAGAGAATAAAGAAAAGGCAAATTTAAAGGCAAGTTTAGATACTTTATCTGATATACTAAATAATTACAAATATAATTGGGAAAATGAAAAATACAGGACTAATAAACATATTTTAGTCCAAAGTATCAAACATGAGGCATCTAAAAGTATTGAATTTCATCAAAATCAAATTAGTGAAAAATTGAAAAAACAATCATTATTACATATTAATAAAAGCGTTAATAATAAAATGGAAAAAATTTATTCAGAATTTAAAGATTATCAATTAGCTTTATATATATTTTCATTTGCTTCATTTATTGAAATAATATTACTTGGTAATTTCAATGTAGAATATCTTAATAATACTTCTAATAAAATTGAAAGTTTATCTTTAAAATATAGGGAACTTTATACTGAATGTTATAACATAATTGAAGGATATGCTAGTACATCTATGGAATCTCATTTATTAAATGGATTAGCAAAAATAAGTAAAACTTCAGGACAATTAATTTCCAAAGTTCCAGTAGTAAATAAATCACCAATAGATGAGGTATTAATGGAAACAGGTGAACGATTAGAAAAATTTGAATCTAATAAAACTAATAAAACACTTAAAAATTTTATTGATGCTAGAAGTAGTCAAGTTCAATTATTTGTTGATAATATAAATACAGTGAATAAATTATACAATGAACCACTAGAATTTTTAATATATAAAGAATACATATATATTAAAGATTAAAAAGTTGAATATTTAGTTTTGTATAAGATTAAACAGGAGTAGTCTAATTTCAATTATTAAAGTACATAAGAATTACATTGATGTAATGGTATATATGTTTTATCTTATACTGATATATTATTTAGCGAATACAGAATCAAGAGTATTAAATATATCTGACGATTTATATTTAAATAATATGTTATTGATATAATTTGTAAAATATTTTTTGCAACAATAACTTTGTTATTGTATGACCTATGGAGAAAAATTGTATAAAATAAAATTGTGGATATGATTATTGCGAATCGTCTCCACTATTGAAATACGCGAAAAACTCATATCGAATAGGATATGAGTTTTATTTATGAATAAGTTTTATCATAAATTTTTTTTACAACTTAAAAAGAAGTTGATAATGTTGTTACTAGAATAAATAAACTTCACAAGTGTTTTGGATATAAAATACATATAGATAACTTTAATACTGTATGAATATAAACTGATAAACTAAGATATTACTATCGATACCCTGCGTCGGAAAACACGACACCTTATTAATTAAATAATTTTATATTATATATTTAGAATTTCAATATTAAAGTATAGTATAAACATACCTATACTTCTTCTATAAAATACTTTTATAAAAAATTTTATTAAACTTTTTTATTATACTTTGACAAGATTTCTCTGATATTATCTAACCATAAAACAAAACGAAACAAAAAAGGAGAAAATAAACATGAACTACAAACTAAACACAGAACTAATAAAATCAAAAATGCTACAAAAATGCTACTCAATAACAAAACTAGCATCAATAAGCCAAATATCAAAATCAACAGCCGCAAGAGCAGTAAATGGACAAGGAACACAAAGACCACAAACAATATATAAAATCTCAAAATGCTTAAACATAGATACAAAAGACATAACACTATAAAATTAAAGGGGGGATAAACATGTTCAAAACATATATACAAGAAATAAACAATATAAAAGACTTAGAAAGTGTAATAAACTACTACTACCCAAATCAACTAAAAAGAAATAAAATGAGCTGCCCATTTCATAAAGACAAAACACCAAGCTTTTCAATAGTAGACAAAGGAAATGGAGCTTTTTATAAATGCTTTTCTTGTAATGAAGGTGGAGACATAATAAAATTCATTCAAAAAATAGAAAACATACCATTCATACAAGCCTTACAAAAAGCTTATGAAATACTAAACAAACCTTTAAATTTACCAAACATAAAAACAAACACATCAAAATCTTTAAATAAAGAAAACTTAGTAAATTTCTATAATAATGAATATCAAAAACACTTACAAGAAGGTGACTTAGATAAAGCTTTTGAACTAAGCTGTAAAAGTGATGAAGTAACCAATAAAAAATATAACATCATATATCCTTTCGTAAATAAAAAAGGTGAGCCTATGAAAATATGGGACAACTTAAATGAAATACTAAAAGCAAACAACATACAAGTTTATTACAATGAAATAACCAAAGATGTTGAAATAGATGGATTAGATGTAAGTAATGGAGATAACCAACTTGTAGAAATTCATTCCTTATGTTCAAAGTGTGGATTTAATGTTAATCTTCATATGATTGATAAATTTATAGGAATAATAGCAGAATCTAACCCTAAAAATCCAGTAGCAGATTATTTAAGTGAAGCCTATATGAACTTTGATGGAAACTATGAATATATACAAAAACTATGTGATGCAATTATTACCCCAAAAGATTATAGCCCAACACTTAAAAAGACACTTATAACTAAGTGGTTAATAAATACAGCAATGATACCTTTTAATGATGGAACAAAAAATATTGAAGGCATACTAACACTTCAAGGAAATCAAGGAATCGGTAAAACAAGGCTTATCAAAAAATTAATACCTATATATGTAAAAACAGGATTAGAGCTAGATCCAAGTGATAAAGATAAAGTATATCAATGTATAAAATATTGGGTAGCAGAACTTGGAGAACTTGATTCTACATTAAAGAGAGATTTAGCTAAACTTAAAGCTTTTATAACAGAGAGCAGTGATGAATTTAGAAGACCATATGCTATGAAACCTATGGTATACCCAAGGCGAACATCTTTTTATGCAACAGTAAATAATGGAGATTTCTTAAAAGACGATACAGGAAACAGAAGATACTGGGTAATACCTGTTGAAAAAATTGACTTTAATATAATAGATAATTTAGAAATAAATATGTTATGGGGAGAAGTAATGCACTTAAAAGAAGATTATAATATTAAACATTATTTAGAAAAGGATGAATTAGAATTATTAAATAGTAGTAATGAAGATTTTAAAATAACTTTAAATGTTGAGCTTATAGTTGAAAGAGAGTTTGATTGGGAAAGTGATAAATCAAATTGGAAGTGGAAACCAACAGCAGATATATGTAGCAAGTTAAATATAAATTCTACAAGTTCATTAAAGACAAGTTTATTTAAATATGGTGCACAGTATAAAAAGAGTAATGGAAGAAGAGGATATATTACTCCACCATATAAGTGTCCATTATTTGATGCCATGTAGATGACCTTATAAATGCTTTAGTGCCCTGATTTTTTAGAATAAATAATAAAAACTAGGGCAGTAGGGCAGCAAATTGTATATAAGATATTAAAAAATTTAACTAGTGTCCAATGGTAAAGCTAAGTAATTTCAATATATATATTGTATTAGGGCATTTAGGGCATCAAAAATATAATCTTTATAAAATGATTAAATTTATTAATTTTAAGGTTTGATAAAATAGATGCCCTGATGCCCTAAGTTTAGTTCTTAATATATTTTAAGTTGTAATTTTATGTACAAAGAACTAAATTATTTTTTATTAAAATCAATCTACTAAATCAGTACCTTCTAGCTCTTTTACAAATTCTCTTTTAATTGTTGTTTTAGTTATATAAAATAAATCAATATCAGATCCATTAAGTGTATATCCTGCTCTAAAGTTGTTATTATTAACTACTATCTTATATTCAAAAATAGTTAATCCATTTCTTTTCAAATGATAAGCAGGTTTAATTTTATGAGGTCTAAAATCTATTATTTCAGGCAATATATTGTAAATATTATTCTTGATATCTTCTTCAAAACTACTATATTTATTAAAAAATTTCTGAATGTATTTGTTGTTATCTATAGTTATATTGTATTTCATAAAAATAACTCCCTTATATTTTCAACTGAGTATTTATATTTTGAGGAACTAATTTTAAAAAGTATTTATTACTTCTAGGAAACTCTACAGATTGAAGTTGTTTTAATAGATGTTCTAATTCGGTAAACTTAATATTATCAAATTCCTTGTATTTAAATCCGTCTTCAATAACATTGTAAATAGCTAAATCTTTTTTTATAATAGTAATTTTTCTATCTTTCTTATAAGTGAGAAGTTCGATTTTATCACCTATGCATAAATTTTTTAATTTATTTAATGGAGTTTTAGTAAAGGTTTTTATATCATGCAAATATTATCACCTCCTTATAAATTATATTTTGCCCATACTGTATAAAAATTAATATATATTAATTAACTTAATAAAAAATAAAATACTGATTATTATATATGAAATGATAAATAACATTTTTATGGTTTTATAATATATTACGCTTTAATTAATTTAGTTTTTTTATATTTTTATTTATAATATAATGAAAAAAATAATTTTTTGTTGTAATATATAATTAGGATTAGAAAATTGTAAAAAAATAAAAAGGGGTAGAAATGAAAAAATCAATAATTAAGCTTACTAAATTTATAACTTCATTTTTCTTAATCTTATTATTATTTACTGTTGAAGTTAATTCTCAGAGCAAGAAAAACATATTATACATAAGTTCAGGTAGTGTTAGTTATTCATCTACACAAAATCAAATAGAAGGATTTAACGATGTTATAAGAAATAATCATGAAGTTTATTTTGAATATATGAATAGTTTAAAATATCCAGATAAATAACGTGAAGATGATTTTTGTTCACTATTAAAATCTAAATTGGAAATATATCCACGTTTTGATGCTATCGTATTATCTGATGATACAGCAGCATTATTTGCTATTAAACATAAAGAATTATTTAAAGATACACCAATGTTTATGACTAGCATTAATGATGAAGGAATAATAAATGAAGCTAAAAAACTAGATATAGAATGTATAGTAGAAGAAAATTCACCTATATCACAAAATATAGAGATTATAGGCAATATATATTCAAAACCTACCAATAAACTTAATTTAATATTAGTAACAGGACCAGATGATATTTATCCAAATGAAATTGAAGAGTTTTATTCTTTACAAGATAAATATAAAAACTTTAATTTTAAGAATGTTACATTATTATTTAAAGATGAAAAAGAAATACAGAGCAAGTTAAAAGGATTTAATAAAAATAAAGATATATTATTCTTTTTAATGCCAACGAGCTTTTCTAATTCTAAAAAGTATATTTCTTCTAGTACGAATTTTAGCTCTATGACTCAAATTATAAAAGCTATAAAAGACTCGACTGATGCACCAATATTTACAACTTCTAGAAGTGGGATAGAAATTGGAATGATAGGTGGGCATACCGTAGATTTATATAAACAAGGTGAAATTACAGGGAACATAATAAATAAATTTTTTAATGGAGAAAAGAATATACCTAAAGAAGTTAAAGGAGAAGCTACAAATAGCTTAGTATTTAATTATAAACAGATGATTAAATATGGTATAAGCCGAGGTAGTATTTCTGATGATGTAGAATTAGTTTCTAAACCAGACTCTATATTAAGTAAATACAAAAATATAATAATATTATCAGTTATAATATTTATTATAACTATTATATTTACAATCATACACTATATTTTTACTATAAAAACAAATAAAGAATTAAAAGAAGCTAAAAAGATAGCAGAAGATGCAAATAGATTAAAAGATAGTTTTATTGCTAATATAAGTCATGAACTTAGAACACCTGTTAACGTAATATCTTCAACAGCACAGTTAATGAAGAAAAAAGTTGATAATAACGATACTATAAATATAGAAAAGATTAATTCTAATATAAATATGATTGAACAAAATTCATATAGATTAACTAGATTGATTAATAATATAATAGATGTTACAAAATCAGATTCAGGAGAAAAATCTTTAATACTTCAAAATGTAGAGATAATAGGTTTAATAGAAAATGCAGTATTATCAGTAGTGCCATTTGCAGAGGCAAAAGATATAAATATTATATTTGATACAGAATATGAAGAATTAATAATGGCTGTAGATATAGACAAGATTGATAGGATAATATTAAATTTACTTTCTAATGCCATAAAGTTTTCAAATAATGGATCGGATGTATTAGTTAATTTAATGAAAGATAAAGATAATTTAATTATAGAGATAACAGATTTTGGAGTTGGAATATCAGAGGAAAATATAGAATTTATATTTGAAAAATTTACACAAATAGATAATGGATTGACTAGATTAAATGAAGGTAGCGGTATAGGATTGTCAATTGTTAAATCATTTGTAAAAATGCATAAAGGAAATATAAATGTAAAATCTAAATTGGGAAAAGGAACAACTTTTAAAATTGATATGCCAATAAATATTATTGAGAATGGAAAAATAATGTATAATATTCCTGAAATGAATAGTACATATATAGAGTTTTCTGATATCTATTTTTAATATAAAAAATAAATTACTAAGATAATATAAGTTAGAATTAATATATATAAATTAAATAATAATGATAAAATATATTTATTATTTAAAATATTTATTTTAGTTAAAAAATAATATCTAATAATAGAAAAATTATAAAAAATAAAAACTATATAATAATCAATCAAATATTATTAAATAAAATAAGAGATGCAAGGTTATATTTAATTTCCTTGCATCTTTATATATTAAAAAAATAACAAATATATTAATAAATTTAATATTAAAGATTTTTATCCTCGTCTGTAATAGGACGAAGAACTTTACAAGGATTTCCAACAGCGATTACTCCATCAGGAATATCTTTTGTAACAACACTACCTGCACCTATGACACTTCCTTCACCTATTGTAACGCCTCCACAAATAGTACAATTTGCTCCAATCCACACATCCTTTTTTAAGGTGATAGGCTTAGAAGTTCCTACTCCCATACCACGTTCTTTTGGATCAAGTGAATGACCTGCACAAGTCAAAATAGTTCCTGGTCCAATAAATGCATTTGCACCAATATATATTGGTGATGTATCAAGCATTACACAGTTGTAATTGATAATAGTAAGTCCTTCTGTATGAATATTAAACCCGTAATCACATTTGAAAGATGGTTCAATAAAAGTTAATGGGCTACAAGTACCAAATAGTTCTTGTAAAATATCACTACGTTTTTTATCTTCATCTGGTTTTGAATTGTTAAACTCCCACAATAAATTTTTTGCCTTTGTTTTTAATGTAGGGTCCATATCTTCATGTTTAGATATATAGGGTTTATTACTAGTAATCATTTCTTTAATATTCATTATTATTTTCTCCTATTTTTAATTTATTATAAAAATATATATATTTTAAGAATTATTCTACATTATAAATACTTTTATCATTTATTATAGCTTTGAAAAATGCAAAATAATATTTTTATATAATGTATTATTTTAATTAAAACATATATAATGTAATAGACTATGTTAAATTTTAAAAGTAAAACTTATTCATCTATTAGCCAATCTTCACTTAAGCATTCTTTTAATATTTTAAAATTGCTCTCACCTATAAATTTAATAATTTCATTTTCGAACTTTTCTTTTAATATTAATGTTTCTTCACAAAATTTTTTACCTTTTGTAGTTAAAGAAAGTATCTTATCTCGAGAAATACTATCTTGATTTTTTATCATAATGTAATCTTTTTCAATTAATCCTTTTACACATTTATGAGTACCTTGTCTTGAAATGCCTATTATTCTTGAAATTTGAGCAACGGTTAACTCATTTTTTTCAATTAATGAGAGTATGTATGATTCTGTATCGGTGAAACCTTCTTTTCCCATATCAATCCATGTTTTACTTACTATTTTTCTAAGTTTTGCATGCTTTTCACTTATTAAATCTATTATATTTAAATTTTTTAAATCTAAATTCATATTAATGATACTCCTTTTTATTATATATGTCTATTATATATAATTCTAAAAATAAATAATACGATTTTGTCAATTTAATTGACATTTTATGAAGAAAGATGATATTATAACTTGGTCAACTTAGTTGACAAAATGAAAGGAAGAGGTAATTAATATGTTTAAAAACAAAAAAGAGCATTTTATATTTATTTTAATGATATGTACAACAATGGTATTTATTATGAGTTGCTACAATGTAGCTGTTATGGAAGGTTTTTCATCAAATGTATTTATGCATGCATTAAAGGGATTCCCTTTAGCATTTGTATATGCACTTATTGGAGATATATTTATTGTTGGTAAAATTGTAAAAGTTATAACAAGCAAAATATTAAAACCAACAGATAGCATGGCAAAAGTGGGAATGTGTATGTCATTTTTTACAGGATGTGGAATGGTAATTTGGATGTCATTATTTGGAGTAGTTGTTAATGTAGGATTTACTCATAATTTTATGGCTGCATATTTTAGTGCAATAGTTACTAACTTTATTTTTGCGATTCCATTAAATTTATTTATTGTATCTCCTTTAGTAAGATTTATATTCTTCAAAATTTTCCCACCTATCAAAAATAGTGAATTAGAAATAGATTCTATAGACCCTATTTTAGAGTAATAAATAAAAATATATTTATATACTAGTTTTTTCAATAAAGATGAAAAGATATGTTAGATTAATTTATTTTTTAGTTTAAAATAATA